>NZ_JBQTCF010000060.1:0-11040 GCF_052379845.1 Roseinatronobacter sp. NSM
TATCACCCCGTCAGAGCAGGGAGACCGGACGGATACCCTAATATAGCATAAAGAGGGTTTCAATCCACGCCCCCGTGTGGGGGGCGACGTCCGTGTCCGATATCAATCCGCGCAAGGCGGTTGTTTCAATCCACGCCCCCGTGTGGGGGGCGACGATCTTCGTCTGCGCCCATGGCGATCTGTTCCATGTTTCAATCCACGCCCCCGTGTGGGGGGCGACTCCTGACTGGCGGGAAGACTATTCCAACACTTACGGTTTCAATCCACGCCCCCGTGTGGGGGGCGACTGCCACGTTGGCAAGGCTGGTTGTCCCGATCTGGTGTTTCAATCCACGCCCCCGTGTGGGGGGCGACGCCGCTGGAATGCGTCAGTTGCAGCACGCTCCGGAGTTTCAATCCACGCCCCCGTGTGGGGGGCGACATTCGGTCACAGTCAGACCGCTTTCCAGTTCATAGTTTCAATCCACGCCCCCGTGTGGGGGGCGACGCCAGCAAGTCCCAGCCATCGTGCAGATGGTCGAGTTTCAATCCACGCCCCCGTGTGGGGGGCGACGGCTTAGGACGTCATGAATCTCCTTCAGGAAGGGTTTCAATCCACGCCCCCGTGTGGGGGGCGACCCTAAACTGTCGGGGTGCGAATTACCCGTGTGCCGTTTCAATCCACGCCCCCGTGTGGGGGGCGACGTCGCGCCCGCCACACCATCAGCGCATTCAGCGTGTTTCAATCCACGCCCCCGTGTGGGGGGCGACGACTCAATAAACAGTGTCGGATGCAACGCAATAGTTTCAATCCACGCCCCCGTGTGGGGGGCGACCGCGCGAGTCGCGCGTCTCAATAGACAATCAAGCGTTTCAATCCACGCCCCCGTGTGGGGGGCGACTTTCGCGGCCGATTACCGCGCGCAATGGGAAGCCGTTTCAATCCACGCCCCCGTGTGGGGGGCGACGTTGCATCTCGCATATGTCACGCTGACCAAAATAGTTTCAATCCACGCCCCCGTGTGGGGGGCGACCGCCTGATAGCGCGTTTGCGATGGGGCCAAGGATGTTTCAATCCACGCCCCCGTGTGGGGGGCGACCGATGACGACGCTGCGACGAAATACGGCGACGTTGTTTCAATCCACGCCCCCGTGTGGGGGGCGACCGCAATCAAGCGCACCAGCCAAAGGACTATCGAAATGTTTCAATCCACGCCCCCGTGTGGGGGGCGACGCTCCGTTCCCGCGACAGCTTGATCTGTTCGGATGTTTCAATCCACGCCCCCGTGTGGGGGGCGACAACAGGCCCGGCACAAGCTGGGCCTGAAAAACGCGGTTTCAATCCACGCCCCCGTGTGGGGGGCGACAATGGACCGCCGCGCGGCGGTCATGGGGGTGGATGTTTCAATCCACGCCCCCGTGTGGGGGGCGACGTATGTCGCAAATGTAAATCGCGCTGATGCGATGTTTCAATCCACGCCCCCGTGTGGGGGGCGACCGCCGTCACCCTTGCGCCCCTTTGCTCTGCCACCAGTTTCAATCCACGCCCCCGTGTGGGGGGCGACACGGGCCGCCGGTGTATGTTGTTGGCCCAAGCGCGTTTCAATCCACGCCCCCGTGTGGGGGGCGACCACTGCCTCAATTGCGGCCTGCACGTTGTTGGCCTGTTTCAATCCACGCCCCCGTGTGGGGGGCGACTCGCTGCTATGTTGTTGGGCGGGCGCCTATAACTGGTTTCAATCCACGCCCCCGTGTGGGGGGCGACAACGTCATCGGTGCGCTGCCGGTGATCGCGCTGGTTTCAATCCACGCCCCCGTGTGGGGGGCGACGTGGCTGCGCGGGCGCCCGTGGGCCGTTTGCAGGTTTCAATCCACGCCCCCGTGTGGGGGGCGACTTTCAAGGCGCTTGCGGCAGGGCGTGATCCAGTGGTTTCAATCCACGCCCCCGTGTGGGGGGCGACGCCCATTGCTGCGCGGCGGCGTGCATCATGCCGGGGTTTCAATCCACGCCCCCGTGTGGGGGGCGACGTGATTGTCCAGTCCACGACATGCTGCGGGGGGCCGTTTCAATCCACGCCCCCGTGTGGGGGGCGACGACCATGCCGCGCGGCTTGCGGATGCAGTAGCGCAGTTTCAATCCACGCCCCCGTGTGGGGGGCGACATGACAAAACGACATTCGCGGTCGGGGTGCCGCTGTTTCAATCCACGCCCCCGTGTGGGGGGCGACATGGCCATGGCGACGATGTAGATGCAGCACAACCGTTTCAATCCACGCCCCCGTGTGGGGGGCGACTTGCAGCGGCCCAGCTGCGCAGATCATCTGCTGTGTTTCAATCCACGCCCCCGTGTGGGGGGCGACCGATCCGTCCGCAGGCCTGCGAAAGCCGCGCGGGGTTTCAATCCACGCCCCCGTGTGGGGGGCGACTCGGTGTTGGGCGTCAGGTCCAGACGGGCACACAGGTTTCAATCCACGCCCCCGTGTGGGGGGCGACCATCGCGGCCAAATTTGCCAACGCTGGAAATGCTTGTTTCAATCCACGCCCCCGTGTGGGGGGCGACATGTGCGTGCTCGCATGCGCGCGCGCACACGCGAGTTTCAATCCACGCCCCCGTGTGGGGGGCGACAGGACATCATGCGCCAGTTTGCGCCGCTTGCTTTCAGTTTCAATCCACGCCCCCGTGTGGGGGGCGACGCGCCCAATCCTGCGTTGCCGAATTGAATATCACGTTTCAATCCACGCCCCCGTGTGGGGGGCGACGTCGGGGCCGTTGACGTAATCCGCGTCGGCAAGGGTTTCAATCCACGCCCCCGTGTGGGGGGCGACGTTGCCCGCCGGATTGGCCTGTGCAATCGACTTGTTTCAATCCACGCCCCCGTGTGGGGGGCGACCCTTCTAGCTTAACAGAATGCTTTCATTGAGCAAAACCCTGTTTCTTTGCGAACATCAGTCAAAGCCAAGTCATCGCGTGCCAATTGTGGCAAACGGTATAAAAATTATAAACAATTTCAAATACTAGGGAGAACTGCGAACATGCCGGGGTTTTGGTGTCCGCTTGGGGTGCGCGGCATCAGATTCCGGCCTGTGTCGAAACTGATTAGAGAATAAGCGCACCGTCGAAATCTGTGGCGGGTTTTGCACCGTGATGTTCGACACGTCGCTTCCAGTTTGATCCAAGGTGGTAAAATCTGAGACTGTCTTCCTTCTCGTTATACTCTGACAGCAGCCGCGCGCGCAATGCTGTCCATGTTGCGGGGTCGACATCGCATTCGAAGACCGAATACTGCACGCGCTGCCCGAAATCGAGACAGGCTTGGGCTATCCGACGCAGCCGGCGACGACCAGCGGCACTATCCGTTTTCACATCGTAGGTGATCAGAACCAGCATTCCTATCTCCAGATGAAGGCGGGGTATCCATCCAGATCACCGCGCAGGTGCCGTGCCAGAAGTTGCGCCTGAACATGGGGAAACAACCCGAAGGGCAGTTTTTCCTTAAGGAAGACATGCTCGATCGGGCTGCGCTTGCGTTCCTGCCAGGCGGTCAGGACGGTCTTGCGCGCCTCGTCTGTCAAGACGACGCCGCCGGTTTCCTGATGCTGAAAACTGCGCGGGCCAAGCTGGCGGCGATTGATCAGCGACAGGCACAGGCGGTCGGCAAGGGGCGCGCGAAACTCTTCCATAAGATCAAGCGCAAGGCTGGCGCGACCGGGTCGGTCGCGATGCAGAAATCCCATCTGCGGATCAAGGCCCACAGTTTCCAGCGCAGCGCGGCAATCAGCGGCCAGCAGCACATACAGGAACGACAACAGCGCATTTGCCGCATCGCGCGGCGGGCGGCGGGAGCGGCCGTTAAACAACATATCCTTCACCCGGATCAGATTGGCAAAAACCGAAAAATAGGCGTTGGCGGCCTCGCCTTCCTGACCGCGCAGCCTGTCACCATCGGGGGCTGCCAGCGCAAGGCGCGCGACATCTGACAGCCGACGTTCTGCAGCGTCCAGACGGCCATCGGGATCACCGTAATCGCGTATCGCCCGACGCAGCACACCGCGTTGATTGGCGGCCTTGGCCGCGACCATAGCGCGGGCCACAGGCAGCGGGTCATTCAGGGTGCGGTCATGCTGTACCCGACGCAAAAGCACATTGCCGCTGACCGGCCCTTCGACACGGGCCAGAAACCGGCCCGACCACCCCAGATATGTGATACAGATACCAGCCTCGGCGCAGGCATGCATCAGTTGCGGCGAAACGCCCACCTGCCCGAAACAGATGATTGCCCCAAGCAGATGCAACGGCGCGCGCCCGCGTTCCTTGCCTTCAAGCTGGACAACGACATTGGCGCCCTCCTTATGCGCCCATGCCCCTTCGGATGTGATGTAAAGGGTATTTAGCAACTTTTTCATTCTGGCACCCCCTGCTCCGCAATCGCGCGTTCCAGCCAGTTTGCGACACTTTGGCTGCGCGCGGTAATTTGCGGACGACAATCCTGTAGCAAAGAGCAGCGGTCACAGCGCTCCGCCTTGTAGCCGGGCGTGGGCAACGTGCCAGCGTCACGGCAGGCGCGCACTGCATCCGCGACCGAAATCGTCAATGCGCGCAACTCAGCGTCAAAGGGAACAAGGCTGCGTCGCCGGGTCTGGCCGTAGAAAAGCGCGCCTTCGGGTATGTTGCAGGCGAAGATTTCTTCAAGGCAAAGGGCCTGCGCACAAAGCTGCACTTCATCGGCACGATGCGTTTTCGGTTTCCCGCGTTTGTATTCAACAGGATAGGGGCGACCGCCACGCAATTCCACGACATCGGCGACCCCATGCAGCCCGTATCGATCGGACCGGATTTCGACCCCGCGCAGCACGCGGATGCCGGGGCGGCTTTCGGGACGTCCTGCATCGGCGCACTCATGCAGCAGCCGCCCTTCGGTGGTAAAGGAGTTTTCAGCCCAGATCCGTTCGATATGGATCAGCGCATACTGGCGCGGGCAATAAAGCCAGTGCTGCAGTGCCGAAAGCGGGATGTCGTCAGAAGGGTTCAATGATCTCTATGCCCTGTGGAAGGTTATCGCTGTTCAGCGTGATCTGGTAATCTGTGAACGCACGCGCGGGGGGCAAGTTATGGGTGCGCGGGTCACCGACCGGGATCGCGTCATCGCCAGAGCGGCGATGGACAGTGACGCGCTCGAACAACCTATGCGCCTGTGCATTGCCAAGCGCGCTGTCATGGCGAAATGCAATCAGGCGGCGCGCAGCCATTTCGCCACGCGCCGCAGAACGGTCAAGGTCAAGCATGTCGCGCAAGGCGGTCCACAGGGTTTGCAGGTCATCTTCGGAAAAGCCGGTTTTCTCTGCCAGTTTGGCATTGATGAACCCATGTGCGCGATACAGGCCATAGGGCACGATATGCTTGCGGCCCATGGTGCGTTCCTTGTCGCGGTCCTTTTCATTGGTAACCGATGATCGCGTGATCGAAATCTCCAGCGGCAGGATGGGTTCTTCTGATCGCGCGAAGGTAATCTGCACAGGGCCGCGCACCTGCCCGCAATTCACGCCTGTTGTCATCACGGCCCCGAAACTGCGGATGTCGAAGAAATTGGCGCACATCCAATCAGTCAAGGATCTCGCTTCAGCCTGATCCTTTGGCAAGCTGGAATAATCATTGCCCTTCGCCGGGGCAACACCCGTGGCGGTCCATGCTTCTTGATGGGCCTCGTTCAGGACCGCGCGTTCGCTCATGTAGATGCGATGCCCCGCATCGCCGCCATGCGAAGCCTCGACATAATTTCTGATCTTGCGCTTGATCGCTACATCCGACACCAGCCCCTGATTGGTTTCAGGGTCCATGCGCGGCAGATTGCCTGCATCAGGGTCGCCATTCGGATTGCCATTGGCCACATCGAAGAACAGCACAAAGTCATAACGGTTTTGTAGGGCGGTCATTCAAAATCCTCCAAGATTGGGTCGGCAGCGGCATCGGCGGCCTCTTCTGGTTTTTGAAAAAAGGCATTCCATTGGTGATAGAAGCCGACAAAGAATTTTCCTTGGTCATCCATGTTCAGGGACATGGGCAAATCCTGCGCGCCATCAAGTAATTCAAGAATTGCCGAGACCGCGCGATCCGCCTTAACTCCGCTTCCGCGCCTCTGATCTGTAACCTTCATCAAGCCCGATCTGTTGTGTTCATAGCCACGCATCAACAAGGGGAAAACGCGCGCCGGATTGGCAGAAGCGCCAGCCAGATATTTGTCGCGGATCGTTGCGTTACGTTTTGCATAGCTTTGCTCAGCATAAGCATAGGCGGCGAACAATCGCCCAAGGCAATAGGCCGGGTTGGTATTGTCTGGATCGAGGCTCACGGGGATTCCCTCCTGTTTGGATACTCGGTTGATGACGGCCTTGCAGATGGCGGCGCGGCGGCCATTGATGTCTCCATCCGCGCGGATGCGCCCGATAACGGCAGACAGAAGCATTCGCGGTAACGGCTGTCCCGTCAGGACAGCGCGCATCACCTGACCGCCCAGAAGCGGAGAGATCGTGTCTGGCTTGGGCCTACCGCCTACCCTGAGTGCGGTCTCATACAGCAGCGACCACGCGGCAGGCGGGCCTTTCCATGGCGCGGGCAGAATGTTCAGGTCGTCCCAGAACTGCGTCACATTGCGCGCGAAATCCCCGAAGGTGCCGGGATACCAGAAGCGTACCGACAACCGTGCCGCATTGGGGGCAAGCCCCAGCATGTAGACCCGCGCCTGCGGGTCCAGCCGTGGGTCACCCCCTGCCCGCCCTTCGGCCACATTCTGCAGCGCCGCGCGCAATTCATTCCGAGCATCCATCTCGTCACGCGGATTAAGGGCATCACCCATCATGATGTCGCACATATTCGCAACTTCCGGGTCGGGCGCTTCGGCCCAAAACGCGACAGTCGTATCTGCAATGCGGATGTTGCGCGCAGACCCGCGCACTAAAAGTGCGTTCAGCGCCGTGCCATAGGCGAAGGCTGCGGATTCAGATACCGGCGCATTGGCGCCCTGCGATTTCCTGAAGGATTCATAGGCGTCATTGTTGAAGGAAATCAGCGATGCACCGGAACTTTGCGCCCCCATGACGCCCTTGATCTTGGGATGAAGGCGTTCGATCGGACCCGTTTCCCCGGACACAAGGCACAGCCCCTGCCCCTCGTCAGCCGGTGCGGAGAACAACTGGGCCGCCGCCGGGCGCGCATGCACAAAACCCGGCCCGGTCCCGTCGTCAAATTCGAACACGATATTCTGATCCAGCGCATCGGTCTGAAAGCCAAGGGTGGTAAAATCCTCTGGCTGCCAGCGTTCCAAAAATCTGCGCAAGGCGATCAGGCCGGGATCGGTGCTGTCGGCCAGCAGGTCCTGATGCGTCTGCACGAATGCCGCATGTTCATCGCCCGTGCGCCTGCCCTGACCGGGGATCAGGGTTTTCCTGCCCTCCCCGGTTTCGCTTTCCACCGCGATGACACCGAAGACATAGGCGGTCTTGTCCCAGAACAGATTGGGTTTGATGCCGGATGTCCGGTTTCCCGCAGGCACCGCCATGGGCACCGGTGCAGGTTTCTTGCCCGCATGGCTGCGCTTGTCGGCCAAACGCAGCGGTGTGCCATCTGTGTCCAGCACCACAGCGAAGGAAATATTCTCGATCGAAAAACCGGGGCGCGGGGCTTCGCCCTTCTCTGCCATGCGGTCATACAACCGCGCAAGAGATGCCAGAATTGTCATCGCACCATTCCCCCGTCGCGCGCGGCGGCCACATCAATCACCCCGTCCACCAGTTCGGCGCGGAAAAACTGCGGCGTCCGGTCATTGGCGAAATCTATGTCATATAGCATCCAGCCCAGATCCTGCTGCCCCCTGAGCGCCGATTGCGGCACATCCTCCACCCAGTCGAAACAGGCCGCAAATTCGCGCAGGCCAAGCGCGGGGCGGTGAAAACACTGTCCCTTTTGCGCGCGGCGGCGGAAAATGTCGAAATGTTTGGCCGGGCTGTCATCACCGGCCTTGTCCGTCATCTCGAAATGCGCCTCGATCACATAGGCCACATCGCGCAACGCCAAGGTGGCGCGCTGCTGGCGATGGTCATCCACCGCCATATGCAGCCCTGACAGATCACCCGAGACCATCGCGGATTTTGCATTGCGCGCTGAAATTTTCGCGCCGACCTCGTTCTTGCGGATATTTTCAAACCGGATGGGGTTGAGGACATGAATACGGTCCACCACCCATGAAATTGCCGGTTTCCAATGCACCGCTTCCAGAATGCCGCGCGCGGCTGATGGGGTGATCACATCATAAGAGACGCGCTCGACCTTCATTTCCGGGCGGGTGAAACAGGCATACTCGCCCCAGATATGCAGTTTGATGCCGTAGCCCACGCAGCCCTCCCTAAGTAATTATATTCCCCAGATCTTCTGGGTCTTCCGGCGAAAACCCCGCCTCCTCATCATACAGACGAATATTATCCAGAACGACAAACTGATCCCCGAACTCATCCGGCCGCACCATATGGGCCGCGCCGAGGCGCACCAGTTCATTGCGAATGCGGGGTGCCACCGAAACAGTGAAGCGCTGCATAGCCCGCGCAATGGCGCCGGGATATTTACCATGTTCCAGCAAGTTTTCGCCCGCATTGTCCAGACCATAAGGACCGGCCCCGATGATCAGCGGGCGGGTCACTTCCTCGATCAGCCGAAAGTCGGCGGCAATATCGGCAAAGGGGAATTCGAATTTCGCATCGGCAATCCGTTGCATGATCTGCCGACTGTCCAGATCGGCACTGCGGTCCCAGTACAGCCGCTTGAAATATGCGCGCACGGCATCGGGGTGCAATGGGTCAGGATAGTCGCGTATAACATCGCGGGCAATAGTGGCATTCAGTGCAAGTTCGGGCGGCGGCGGAAACCCGTCTTCGGGTTCAAAGACAAATACCTGCCCCTTGTCGAGAAGCCCGTTGCGGTTGCAGCGCCCTGCGGCCTGAACAATAGAATCCAGCCCCGCGACAGCACGCCAGACTTCGGGGAAATCCAGATCTACGCCAGCCTCTACCAGCGCAGTTGAAATTACGGGGCCATCAAAGCCATCCTTGATCCGGGCCAAAATCCGCTGGCGGTGCCGCGCGGTCATATTGGTGCTTAGATGCAGCGCCGCACCCTTACCAAGCAGGTCGAACAATACGCGTGCTTGGCGCTTGTTGTTGACAATCACCAGCGCCTTGCGTCCCGCAACGCGATGCGCAAGCGCGTCATTGCTCAATGTTCCCACCTGCTGCACATCCACCCGATTCAGCTGGGCATAAAGGTGGTCCGGGTCGGGGGCGATTTCGCGGGTTTCGGCTTTTACAATCGCCTCTGGCACGTTCAGCCCGTCATCATCGCTGATCGCTGGTTGCGTCGCGGTGCATAGCACCACCGAACAGCCATAGCCACGGGTCAACTCCTTCAACGCGGCCAGACAGGGGCGCAAAAAATTCACCGGCAGCGATTGCGCCTCGTCAAGTATAATCACTGAACGCACGATGCTATGCAGCTTGCGGCATTTTTGCGTGCGGTTGGCGAACAGGCTCTCGTAAAGTTGCACCGCTGTCGTGACGATGATCGGGCGGTCCCAGTTCTGCGCAGCCAGTTTCATGCGTTCTGCAGCATCTTCATCGTCTTTATTGTCGATGTCCTGCTGATCAAAGGCGGAATGATGCTCCAGCACAGCATCATTGTCGCCCAGAGCTTCGCGAAACACATCAGCTGTCTGTTCGATGATCGCAGTGAAGGGCGCTACATATATAACGCGACGAAGCCCGTGGACCAAAGCGTGATCCAACGCAAACCGCAGCGAGGCATAGGTCTTGCCCCCTCCCGTCGGCACTGTCAGAGAAAAGAAGCCCGGTGACAATGCGGCCCGGTCAGCGGCAGCGGCAAGAATCGAGGTGCGCAGCCGATTCAACAGCGACTTGGGCGGCGGAAACGCTTCAAGCGTCTTCGACAACGCATCGCGCAGTACGTGTAATTCCGCTTGTGTGCCGCGTGGCGCATTAGGGGTATAGAAGCGTTCGGTTTCAATAAAATCCGCGTCCACAAGGGTTGAAAACAGCATCCGGGTGAAGAAGTGCACCTCAAAATACGGATTCTCGGGAAGGCTATTCAACGGTACGGATAGTTTCTGTTCCGGCAGGAAAACCCCATCCGGCAGCGCGACATCCTCGCTTTGTTCCAGTCTTTCGCGCAGCGGGGTCGACGGCTTCCCATGCGAGCGTGCCAGACCATTGGGCAGGCCCGAATGATGGCCCGCTATACAAAAGGCAACCAGCTTGCCATTTACGCCCCTAATATGCGCATCCGCATATCGTGCACCTTCGCCACTATGCGAGGTGTTGTTGAGGTTGCCATTCAATTTGTCCTGAAATCCCGGCTTTACCTTGCCAAGGTCATGCAGCCAACCTGCGGCCTCTGCCAAAGGTTGTGCGCCTATTGCGGCTGCATTCTCGCCCGCCGTGCGCGCCACTGCCGCAAGATGATCTTCCAGCGTTTCCCAACAATCTTTCGGCTGGCCAATTACAGAGTGAGCATAATCTATCAAAGGCTATCCTAGGCTGTGATTCTGATAGTCTTGCAAGCTAATTTCGTTGTCGACGAATACCAGAAATTTGCACCATTGCGCTGGAATGAAGCAAGTCATTTATTTCCCCCTTTGTTCTTTCGATCAGCTCGATCAGAGATCGTCAAATCATATTCAAATTCATTTTTTTAGCACATAGTCATCGCGGGTGGCGCATGCGGCCAAACTCAACCCTCGAATCAATTCTGCTTGGCGTTCGTTGGACACTGGGCAATAAGCACTGATCGTGGTAACGACGGAGGCGTGGCCAAGGTTCTGAGACCATGCCTTAAACTCCTCACGCGTAGTGCACTTTTGATCGCCGTATTTCACCAGCATCTTGCGGAAGCTGTGCGGGGCGAACGGCGGAAGGCCAGCGTTGATGAAGGCATTCTTGATTACTTCGCGGATCTTTCCAGCACTTCCATAGGTAGCGCGCGAAAGGCCAATCGTGGCGAAACAG
>NZ_JBQTCF010000061.1:0-10773 GCF_052379845.1 Roseinatronobacter sp. NSM
CTTTTTCTGTGTTGCACCGCCGGATCACCGTGTTGCATATTTTCGGGCAGGCGCATCATATTCCGAACTTGGCGAAAGCTTGAACATTCCTGATTCCAGACGCTCCAGCCGTTCTTCGCGCAAGATGGTCCCGAACCCGCGCAACATGTCTTCGCGCGTAACGGTCTTGCCGTCATTATAGGCGAGAACATACTTGATCAGGTCCGCGCGCGAAAACTCTGGCTGCCCCTGCATGTGGGTAATATAGGCTGCGGCGGCTTCAATCTGTTCATCCAGAAGCCATGCGTCCACATCATCAGCGAATTTACGAAATGCAGCGAGCGAGGCAGGGGTGGCGGTGCTTAGAAACGCTTGGGGGGCTTGCGCGTCCACTGACGTTGCCACACGACGGGGCCGAACGCGCTGTGCGGGCACTTCCGGTTCGACGCGCTGTTCGGAAACCAGAACCAACGGCGCGCGTTCCGGCGCGCTGCGGTCCGCGCGGCGGTTTCCGATGGATGCAGGACGACGCGGACGCGGGCGCGCGCCGATCTTGTCCAGCACACTTTCATTTGCCGGTGCAATTTCCGCAGCGGGGGCCGGTTGTGCGTCAACACGCGGTTGCGCAACAACTTCGGCCACTGGTTCAGGCTTGGCTTCAGGCACGGGGACGGCCACGGGTTGCGGGGCTGGGGTGGACGCATGTTCAAGGGTTTGCGCAGCTTCTGCGCCTGACACCATTTGGGGGGCAATATCGGCCTGCGCGGTTTGACCGTCTTCCTGCACGGGTTGCTTGGCGGCGTTACGCGACAAGGCCAGTTCATGCGGATCGGGCATTCCGATATCTTCACGATACCTGTCAATCTCGCGTGCTTGGGCAATATCACGGCGGCGCGGCCCGGTTGCTTCTTCTTCGGCGCGGGTGGCCGTAACAGCAAGGCTAAGATGTTCAAAGGCTTCGCGCCGGCGGCGGGATTCAACTTCATTCAGCTGGCTTTTGGCTTGCTCCATCAAGCGGTCAGCAGTGTTTTCAGTGTTTTCGGCCAAGGCGTTCTGACGTGTTTTCATAAAGTTGGGGTGCTTCAGAACAACTTCTTGTTCAATCTCGGCCAGTTCCTGCACAAGCCCCTGTTCGTCGGCATTGCCAAGGCCGGTATCCCCCAGCACACTGCGAATCTGCGCGCGCAACTGCTCGATCGTGGCGCGTTCAACTTCGGCCTCGGCGCGTTGCTCAAGGGCTTGTTCCAGTTCGGTGTCAAAATCATCATCATCATAAGCTGAATATGCGTCGCTTTCAGCTTCTGGGTCCTGGGGCGTTTCGGGTTCAGAAAACACATTTTCGTGGTCAGCTAGCTGAGCATCTTCCTCATCAAACTCGTCTTCGTCGTCGCCTTCGGTGGCGTCATCAAAACTGTCCACATCGTCCCGTGGTGCGGAAGCGGGCTGTGCTTCGTCTTCGTCCAGAAAATCCTCGAACGCATCTTCGGGGTGTTCTACCGTGGGGGTGTGTTCCTGTGGAAAGTCGTCTTCATCAAACATGCCGGCATCTTCCCCGAAAGCGGGGGGTTCGGGCGGCTGGACCTGCGCGGGCGCCGTCGGGCGCATGTCATCAAAAGCATCAAGTTCGGCATCATCGAAATCGAATTCCGATGACAGCAGGCGGGCTGCATCTTGCTGGTCCTTGACAGCGGTGGGCTGTTCATCAGGCAAAACCTGCGCTGGCGCGGCGTCTGGCGGCGGGGCCACGTCCTGTTCCTGATGCTGCGCCAGAAACCGGCGTATTTCTTCGTCGCCTGCCGCTTGCGGCGCTTCATCGGGCTGCGCGCTGTCAGGTTCTGGTGGCAGCGCGTGCGTTTTTTCCTGCCCTTCGGCAAGGGCGACAGCGGCGCGAATCCGTGCCAGTTTTTCGCTGATTTCTGACGTTACACTTTCAGGCACAACGCTTGGCGCAGGGGCGGCGTCCCCTTCTGGCGGTGCGGGCGCTGGCGCAACATCGGCCATAGCGGGGCTTGGCGCAGCTGTGGCCGTGGCTGCAGGTGCAACGGCAGAAAAACCCAGCATTCCGGGGGGCGTGGCGACTGTTGGTCGCGCCTGAGGGCGCAGAACAATTCCGTTGTCCTGCACATGCGTTTCTACCCGCCGCTGGATTTCGCGTTCTGCAATCCGGTGCAGCATTTCCGCGTCAGGCGTTGGGGGTTCAGCACCGAAGTAACGATCATCCGCAGCCAGATCGCGGAAATATTCCGCGATTGCCTTCATCGTGCCGAAAGGTTCATCAAATCCTTCCAGCGTGCACGAGAAGGTGCCATAGGAAACTGTCAGTATTTTATTCGGGCCTACCATAACGACGCTCGCTTTTTACCTTACACACTGGCAAACTCGCGTATCACATGAGCGATTACATGGTCGGACTAGGGTAATTTGGTGATCTGATTATGGCCAACGCCCATAAACCCGCCATATTTACGAAGGTTAACAAAGTGACCGTCATTGTCCACTCTGAAGATGGGGTCACCCTTGCAGGGGGGGCAGGTTTTTCGGTTGCCGACCTGACCCTTGCCTTAACCATAGCCCCCTACCTTGTTGCTGCCGATGGCGGGGCGAATGTGCTGGCCGATTTGGGCCATATGCCTGCGGCCGTGATTGGCGATATTGATTCGCTGCGCGCCGATCTGCAACAGACATTGACAGACCGCATCCACCGCATCGAAGAACAAGATAGCACGGATTTTGACAAATGCCTGGCCCGGATTGATGCGCCCATCGTGCTTGCGCTGGGCTTTGCGGGCGCGCGGCTTGACCACACACTGGCGGCAATGTCATCGCTGGCGCGGTTCGGGTCATCACGCGTGGTCATGCTGTCGGAACATGACATCTGTTTTCTGGCACCACCGCGCCTGACACTGCCAACCCTTGCGGGGCAGCGCGTGTCCTTGTTTCCGATGGGCCAGTGTTCTGGCAGGTCCAGCGGGTTATTCTGGCCCATCGACGGGCTGGATTTTGCGCCAACGGGTGTGATTGGCACATCCAACAGGGCCATATCGGCACAAACCACACTGGAATTTGACAGCCCCGACATGCTGGTTATGTTGCCGCCGTCCCAACTGCGCGCCGCGATTACGGCCCTGATGGCAAGCCCCGACTGGCCGCGCCCCAGCTAGAGGAGTGCGCCCAAAGCCACGCCAGCGCCCACCAGCCCCGCGCCAAGGGCCGTCCACCAAAACGGGCTGGGTGCACGGGGCGGCGGGGCCGGTTTGCCGCCATTGGCCTGCGCGATCAGCGCATCTTCCACCAGACGCGGCAAGCGCGGACCGAAACGCGACAGGATTTTCGCAGTCAGCACCAGATCACGCGCCACGGCCTGCGGCCCGATATGGCCGCGGATATATTCCTCGACCACGGGTTTTGCGACATGCCACATGTTGATTTCGGGGTTCAGGGACCGCGCGACCCCTTCGACCACCACCATGGTGCGTTGCAACAAGATAAGCTCGGTCCGGGTTTCCATGCCGAAGCGTTCCGTCACATCGAACAGATAGGCCAGCAGCCGCGCCATGGAAATATGCTGCGCATCCATCCCGAAAATCGGTTCGCCCACGGACCGCAGCGCGCGCGCGAATTCGTCTATGTCGCGGTCGGCGGGAACATAGCCTGCCTCGAAATGCACTTCGGCCACGCGCCGGTAATCCTTGCGGATGAATCCGAACAGAATTTCGGCATAGGCCCGTCGCGTATAGGCGTCAATCCGGCCCATGATGCCGAAATCCAGCGCAATAATCTGGCCTGCGGCGGTCACCTTCAGGTTGCCTTGGTGCATATCGCCATGGAAAAACCCGTCGCGCAGCGCATGACGCAGGAACAGGCTAAGGATACGCACCCCCAGTTCGCGCCGGTCCAGCCCCAGCGCGTCCAGCGCGGCATTGTCGCCCAGCGCCACCCCTTCGGCCCAGTCCAGCGTCATGACACGGCGTGATGAATAGGCCCAGACAGGCTGCGGCACACTGAAACCCGCATCATCGGCGGTATTGGCCCCGAATTCCGCAGCAGAAGCCGCTTCCAGTCGCAAATCAAGCTCGCCTTCGACAACACTTTCGAAATGCGCAATCACATCCAGCGGGCGCAACCGGCGGGTAGACGGCAGCAACCGTTCAATCATGCCAGCGGCGAAATAGAACGCGTCAATATCGGTGCGGAACGCGCGTTCCACGCCCGGACGCAGCACCTTGACGGCAACCTTGGCGCCTGTACTGACCAGACGCGCGGAATGCACCTGCGCGATGGACGCCGCCGCGACAGGTTCGGACAGATCGGCAAAAATGCTGTCAACCGGCGCTTCCAGTTCCTCGGCGATGACCTGCATGGCCTGCGCGCGCGGAAAGGGCGGCAACTGGTCCTGCAAATACCGCAGCTGTTCCGCAAGTTCCGGGCCAACAACATCAGGGCGTGTGGCAAGTGTCTGGCCGAATTTGATATATGCAGGGCCAAGCGCCGTCAGCGCGCGCACCAGCGGCGGCTGGGCCGGGTCGCCCTTCAGGCCAAGAAACCGGAACGGCCAGCCCATGATGCGCGCCGCAAACCGCAACCGGGGCGGGGCGTTCATGGCTTCCAGCACCACTTGCATGGCGCCGGTGCGTTCAAATGTTGCGCCAGTGCGCACCAGACGCCAGAAATTATGTGGCCCGCGCATGACTAAATTTTCCAGCCGGAATGCAGGGCCGCAATGCCCATGGACAGGTTGCGGTATTTCACCTGTTCGAACCCTGCATCCCCGATCATCGACGCGAAGCGGTCCTGATCGGGGAATTTGCGAATGGATTCGACCAGATACTGGTAACTGTCGCGGTCATTGGCCACAACCTTGCCCATCACGGGAATCACATTGAAGGAATACAGATCATACAGTTTTTGCAGCCCGTCATTCGGGATCTGGCTGAATTCCAGCACCATCAACCGCCCGCCGGGACGCAGCACGCGGTAGGCTTCGCGCAGGGCATCGTCAATGCGGGTGACATTGCGAATGCCAAAGCTGATTGTATAGACATCAAAACTGCTGTCGGGGCATGGCAAGGCCATCGCATCGCCCACAGTCCAGTCCAGCGCATGGGACAGGTTTTCAGCCTCGGCGCGTTTCTGCCCCTCCAGCAGCATGGATTCGGTCAGGTCCAGCACGGTTGCGCGCGCGCTCTCGCCCGCACGGCCCAAAAAGCGGAACGCCACATCGCCGGTGCCGCCCGCCACATCCAGAAGCCGCTGTCCGGGGCGTGGGGCCAGCCAGTCCATCATCGCATCTTTCCAGACACGGTGAATGCCCATCGACATCAGGTCATTCATGACATCATATTTCGACGCCACGCGCGTAAAGACGCCATGCACCATGCCAGCTTTCTGGTCTTCGGCCACGGTCTGGAACCCGAAATGCGTTGTCTTGTCGTCCTGCGTCATGCGTTCTGCCCTTTGACTGCCCCTTGTGGGGGAACTGCTACACTCCTTATAGGGGAATGCGGGGGCGTGACAATGCGACCCTGCGACCAGTCTGGGGGGAACCATGCCCGAACTGCCCGAAGTGGAAACCGTGCGCCGCGGCCTGCTGCCCGCCATGGAAGGGGTGCGCATTACCCGCGCGGAACTGCGCCGCGACGGCCTGCGCTGGCCGTTCCCGCCCGATATGGCCGCCCGACTGGACGGGGCGCAAATTGTCGCACTGCGGCGGCGGTCAAAATACCTGTTGCTGGACACGGACCGCGACGACACGCTGATCATTCATCTGGGCATGTCGGGACGCATGATTGTATCGGGGCTGCAGGCCAACCATGCGCCCGGACAGTTCCATTTCGACCACCCCCCCACCGAAAAGCATGACCATGTGATATTTCACATGGAAAACGGCACACGCATCACCTTCAATGACCCGCGCCGCTTCGGGGCGATGGATATATGCACAACCGCAACGCTTGACGGTCATAAACTGATTGCGGGCCTTGGCCCCGAACCCCTGGGCAATGATTTCAGCGCGCCCTATCTGGCAAGCCGCCTGAAGGGGCGGAAAATGCCTGCGAAAGCGGCCCTTCTGGACCAGCGCATCATTGCGGGGCTGGGCAATATCTATGTCTGTGAAGCGCTGTTTCGCGCTGGCATCAGCCCCAGCCGCGCGGCAGGGCGCATCAGCGCGGCGCGCATCGAATCACTGACCACCGCGATTCGTGCCACTTTGCTGGACGCCATTGACGCGGGCGGTTCATCGCTGCGCGATTACCGGCAGGCTGATGGTGAACTGGGCTATTTCCAGCATGCATTTCGCGTCTATGGCCGCGAGGGCGCACCCTGTATGACACCGGACTGCAAGGAAAATATCCGCCGGATCGTGCAATCCGGGCGGTCCAGCTTCTACTGCGCGCAATGTCAAAGATGACTTGAACCCCTATGCCAAGCTGTTATGCCAAGATGCTGATTGCAACAAACAAGGTGCCGCCTCATGGCCTATGAAACGCTGATCGTCGATATTTCAGACCATATCGCACTGATCCGCCTGAACCGCCCCGAAGCCCTGAACGCGCTGAATTCCACGCTGCTGGGCGAGTTGGCACAGGCCCTGACCGAGGCCGACCGCAACGACAAGGTGCGCTGCATCGTGTTGACCGGGTCGGAAAAGGCGTTCGCGGCAGGTGCCGATATCAAGGAAATGGCCGACAAGGGCTTCGTGGACATGTTCCAGGAAGATTTCTTCGCGCCCGAAACAGAAGCCATGTTGCGCGTGCGTAAACCCATCATCGCGGCCGTGTCAGGCTATGCGCTGGGGGGCGGGTGCGAATTGGCGATGATGTGCGATTTCATCATCGCATCGGAAACAGCGAAATTCGGCCAGCCCGAAATCAACCTTGGGGTGGTCGCTGGCATTGGCGGCACGCAGCGCCTGACACGCTTTGTCGGCAAATCCAAGGCGATGGACATGCATCTGACAGGCCGGTTCATGGATGCCGAAGAAGCGGAACGTTCGGGCCTTGTCAGCCGCGTCGTGCCCGTCAAGAAGCTGATGGAAGAAACCATGGCCGCCGCCGCCAAGATTGCCGAGAAAAGCCAGATCACGGTCAAGGTGGTCAAGGAAGCCGTCAATCGCAGCTATGAAACCACCCTGCGCGAAGGGTTGCTGTTTGAACGCCGCGTCTTTCACATGCTGTTCAACACCGAGGATCAGAAGGAAGGCATGTCCGCCTTTCAGGAAAAGCGCACTGCGCAATTCCGCGACCGCTGAAGTTTCAGCTTTCCTTTTTGTGCGCGCTGGACTATACGCCGCGTCACATGCGCGTGGGCCCGCTTAAGGCAAGAAATGTCACCTGTCGTTGGACGGGTCGGGTTCATGGTGCAATAGAATTGAAACAGACCCGAAAGTAGACCCGCTTATGGCAAACACACCCCAGTCCAAAAAACGCGCCCGTCAGATCGAGCGTCGCACCGAAGTCAACAAGGCACGGCGTTCGCGCATTCGTTCCTATCTGCGCAAGGTCGAAGAAGCGATTGCATCTGGTGATCAGGCAGTGGCCGCCGCGGCGTTGCAAGCTGCACAGCCCGAACTGATGCGCGGCGTCACCAAAGGCGTGCTGCACAAAAACACCGCATCGCGCAAAATGTCGCGCTTGGCATCGCGCGTAAAAGCGCTGGGCGCCTGAACGCGACCAAACCCAAATCTATAAAAAGGCGCATGACTTGCGCCTTTTTTTATTGGCGCGGCGCTGGCAGCCTGCTGTCACCTACGCCCGCAATCGCGGCCCCGATCAGCACCCCGGTTCAGGTCAGCCTGTCCCATAAGGGCACATGCGAAACGGCGGCAGCGTGACCAGAAACAGACAGGCTTCGATTCTTTGCAACCGAAACGCTGTCAAGCACGATGTTCGGTTGCGAACTGCACAGCCAGATTGCTATGCATGCCGACATGAGAAGAATCTGTCCTGGGGGGGACGTTACGATGTGATGGCCGACAAATGTCGGGCGTATCTTTTATTGACGATGTTTCGGAACCAAGCCCGCCTTAGTGTTGCGGCTTAGGTCCTGACCCCTCCCGACCATGTAAAAACGCGCAGCAAAGGCGAATCGCCATGTAGCTGCTTTGATGCTGTGTAGTGCCCAGCGATCGATGTCGATGTGCTTGGCATGTTGCGATGTATGCTGATGAACGGGATGAACGAGAATGCGGGCTGGGGCGTAATGATAACAGAACACTGGGCACGGGTTTCAGCGGAACTGCGGTCCGAAATTGGCGAAAATAATCACAAAAGCTGGATAGAACCGCTGGAATGCGTCAGCCTGCAAGGCGGCGTTGTGGAATTCCGCGCCCCATCGCGTTTTGTTGGCGACTGGGTGAAGCGCAACTATCAGGACCAGATTTTCCAGCGCCTGCGGTCTGACAACCCCGCCATTGCACGCATTGAATTCAACGTGGGCACCCAGCCACGCAAGGCGCCTGCAACACCCTTGGCACGCCCTGCGGACGCGGCCGCATCACGCGACAACAACCTTCAGGGCGCGCCGCTGGATGGCAAGTTCAATTTTGACAATTTCGTTGTGGGAAAACCGAACGAACTGGCCCATGCTGCGGCACGGCGCGTGGCCGATGGCGGCGACGTCACATTCAACCCGCTGTTTCTGTATGGCGGTGTCGGGCTGGGCAAAACCCACCTGATGCACGCCATCGCATGGGAATTGCATGAAAAACGCCCCGACCTGCAGGTGCTGTATCTGTCGGCGGAACAATTCATGTATCGGTTTGTTCAGGCGCTGCGCGACCGCCAGATCATGGATTTCAAGAATCTGTTCCGTTCCGTGGATGTGCTGATGGTGGATGACGTGCAGTTCATCGCGGGCAAGGACAGCACGCAGGAAGAATTTTTCCACACCTTCAACGCGCTTGTTGACCAGAACAAGCAAATCGTGATTTCGGCAGACCGCGCGCCCGGTGAGATCAAGGAACTGGAAGACCGCATTTCGTCGCGTATGCAATGGGGGCTGGTCGTGGACCTGCACCCAACCGATTATGAACTGCGCCTTGGCATTTTGCAGCAAAAAGCGGCGCTGTTCGCGCAGACCTATGGTCCCGTGCGCATTGGGGACGGGGTTATCGAATTTCTGGCGCATCGCATCACCACCAATGTGCGCGTTCTGGAAGGGGCGCTTCAGCGGCTTTTTGCGTTTTCCAGCCTGATCGGGCAGGAAATCACCATGGATATGGTGCAAGATTGCCTGTCTGATATTTTGCGCACATCTGACCGGCGTGTGACAGTAGAAGAAATCCAGCGCAAAGTGGCCGAGCATTTCAACATTCGCTTGTCGGACATGCTTGGTCCCAAACGCACCCGCACCATTGCCCGCCCCCGCCAGATTGCCATGTATCTGGCCAAGGAACTGACATCGCGCAGCCTGCCCGAAATCGGGCGGCGCTTTGGCGGGCGGGACCACACGACCATTTTGCACGGTGTGCGCAAGGTGGAAGAAATGCGTGGTTCCGACAACCAGATGGCGGAAGATATAGACCTGTTGCGCCGCCTGCTGCAAAGCTGATTTGCATCGACGATAAAAACCCTTGTCCTGCCTTGTTTTTTGGCTAGGCTACGCCTCCCCAAGGCGATAAGTCAGGGGCCAAGGATACGCGAAGGGACAGGGGTATGAAGATCAGCATCGAACGGGCCGTTTTGCTAAAGGCCGTGTCGCAGGCGCAATCCGTGGTGGAACGGCGCAACACGATTCCCATTCTGGCCAATGTCCTGATCGAGGCCGAGGATGCGCAGGTCAGTTTCCGCGCAACCGATCTGGATGTGGAAGTCATGGACCGCGCCCCTGCAATGGTGGAACGCGCAGGCGCGACCACGGTTTCTGCTGTCATGTTGCACGAAATCATCCGCAAGCTGCCTGACGGCGCGCTGGTCGAATTGGTGGACGACCCGCGCACGGGGCGGCTGCAGATATCTGCAGGCCGGTCGAATTTTTCGCTGGCGACCCTGCCGAAAGAAGATTTCCCGGTCATGGCCTCCAGTGAGTATTCGGCGAATTTCTCGGCGCTGGCCAAGGATTTGCGCCGCTTGTTCGACAAGTCCAAATTCGCAATTTCAACCGAGGAAACGCGCTATTACCTGAACGGTGTGTATATGCATGTTGCCGAAGGTGAAAACGGGCGTGTTTTGCGCTGTGTGGCCACAGACGGGCACAGATTGGCCCGGATTGACGCCCCCCTGCCTGCCGGTGCGGAAAACATGCCCGGTGTGATTGTGCCGCGCAAAACTGTGGGCGAATTGAAAAAGTTGCTGGAAGATGACGACATGCGAATCGCCGTGTCGGTATCGGAAACCAAGGTGCGCTTCGCCACGCCCGATATTTCGCTGACATCCAAGGTGATTGATGGCACATTCCCCGATTATACGCGCGTCATCCCCACCCAGAACACCAAGCGGCTGGAAGTGGACGCCAACGAATTCGCGCGCGCCGTGGACCGGGTTGCAACAGTGTCATCGGAGCGGTCGCGCGCCGTGAAGCTGTCACTGGAAGAAGACAAGCTGACATTATCGGTCAACGCCCCCGATTCCGGCGCTGCCGAGGAAGAACTGATCGTGGCTTATGGCGATGAGCGGCTGGAAATCGGTTTTAACGCGAAATACCTGCTGGAAATCGCGTCGCAGGTGGACCGTGAAAATGCCGTTTTCCTGTTCAACGCCTCCGGCGATCCAACCTTGATGCGCGAAGGTAACGACACCAGCGCGGTGTATGTCGTCATGCCAATGCGGGTTTGACCCACACCCCACCGGACCGAAA
>NZ_JBQTCF010000062.1:0-9516 GCF_052379845.1 Roseinatronobacter sp. NSM
CGAAGCGTCCATGCCCCCATACTTGGCCCGCCATTTGTAAAACGACGCGTCGCTCATGCCATGCTCGCGGCACAGCTGAGAAACCGGCACCCCGCCTTCGGCCTGCCGCAGGATCGCGATGATCTGCGCTTCAGTGTATCTGCTTGTCTTCATTCGAATTCTCCTCGTTCATCTTGCCGAGAAAATTCTACTTTTGCAGCCCCTTAATTTCGGGGGGGATTACCGGATCGATGGAACGCCAAGGCGAGAATCTTACTTTCACTTTATATGGCGTCAGCCTTGGGAGACTTCGCGGACCCAACGCGCCAGGACAGGTAATTTATCAATCACCCAAGTAGCCGTTCCCCCACTTCCATACCTGTCGGAGTGGTCGCCTGATCGTCAGATTACCGTATTCCTCATGCTTTGGAACACGGCACCTGGTATTGATATACTCGGTCGTTCCACATCTGCTGCACGGGAATAATGGTTCATGCACGGGATGGTCTGGTAAGTAGACGCGAATAAGGTCACTTGCCAGATATGTCACGCGCCGTCGGCACAGGTTGCACCATTGCTCCACCACCATGCTGTATGCGGCGGCAGTCCGGAGTGTCCGGTCAGGGGAATCGCGTTTGGAACTGAGGGCGTGAACATCTGCCCTTGCGGATGACGACGGGATCGATTCTGGATGGGGGATTCATGTCCTGGAGCCTTGTCCCCCGATGCAGATCTTCCTGTCCGCCTTTGATGATGTCCCAGATCCCCGAGCCAGCAACGCCCGCCATGACCTCGCTGAGCTGCTCGTCATCGCCTTCGTGTCGGTGCTTTGCGGCTCGTCGAATTGCGCCGAGATGGCCGCTTTCGGGCGCGCGAAAGAGAGCTTTTTCAGAAGCTTCCTGAAGCTCAAGCATGCCATTCCATCGCACGACACCTTCTCGACGGTGTTCCAGATGATCGACCCGAAGTCTCTGGATGCGGCTTTTGGGAAGATACTGGCGGATGTCGCGGCGGCGCTGCAAGATGGTGATGTCATTGCCATCGATGGCAAAGCGTTGCGTGGGGCGCGCAACAAGGGCGAGAGTGCGCGCACCCGCATGATGGTCTCAGCCTATGCCGCGCGTCTGCGCCTAACGCTCGCCTCAGTCGCCGCCGATCATGGCACGGAGCTGGACGCGGCTCTTGAGGTTCTGGGACTGATCGCTCTCAAGGGAAAGGTCGTGACCGCCGATGCACTGCATTGCAATCGCCGCACGGTTGCAGCGATCAACGCGCAGGGCGGCGATTGGTGCCTGGCGCTCAAGGCCAATCAGGACTCGCTGCTGTCGGACGCCAGAGCATGTTTCGGCCGCCTGGATGAAGGTCATCCACAAGCCAGCACCGAGGACAGCGGCCATGGCCGTAAGGAACACCGAAAGGCAGTGGTCGTTTCTGCCAAGGGATTGGCTGAGCACCATGAATTCCCGGGCCTCAAGGCTTTCGGGCGGATCGAGGCAACCCGAGAACTCGACGGAAAGACAAGCTCGGAAACCCGGTATTTCGCGCTGTCCTGGATACCAGAGCCAGAGGTGCTGCTGGCCACGGTGCGTGCGCACTGGGCCATCGAGAATGTCCTGCACTGGCAACTCGACGTGTTCCTCGGGAAAACAGTCCCCCAGACTGTTTTCTGATCCTCGTAACTTCCGGGAAGACGCCGCTCGCAACCGCAAGGATAACGCCCCGGGCAACATTGCTGTCCTGCGGCGCCGTGCCCTCGACGTCGTTCGGCAGGACACGTCAAAGGGATCGCTCTCCATAAAGCTCAAGCGCGCGGGGTGGGATGAGGGGTTCTTACGCAGCATTCTCAATGGCTTGAAAGCGCCGGCCCCAGAGAGCTGAGCCAAACGCGATTGCCCTGCGTGTCGCATGCGATGGCCGGATATCACCTTCTGTGTTGACTGTGCAAATGCGCATCCTATTTACGCAAGACAATCGGTTTCCCAGTGTTTTCATGACCCGCAAGCCCGTGGACCTTGCTTTCGACGGGTTTCGCGGGGTGGAATGGTGTGCGGGCGCATTTTTGCCTGTGGGCTGATCAAGACAGTTTTTCGGACATCGTGCTCCGAGTTTATAGAGGCGTGATACCAAACATGACAAGCCAGCCCTGCAGCCCGATAGACGCAGTAATCACATGGGTTGACGGGGCCGATCCGGCACATCAGGCAAAACGCCACGCAAGCCTGAAGCAGGCAGGCCGCGCCTTGCATGCCAATGGCATCAACCCTCACCGATGGGGCAGCAGTGATGAATTGACCTATTGCCTGACATCGCTGGCCAATCATGCCCCGTGGATTCGCCATATCTGGCTGGTCACCGACAACCAGAGGCCGGATATGTCGATCATTCCGCCGGGCATTCGGGGCCGCTTGCGTATCATCGATCACCGCGTCATTTTTGACGGGCTTCACCATGTCTTGCCCACCTTCAATTCCCTGTCGATTGAAACTGTCATCTGGCGCATTCCGGGGCTGTCTGACTCGTTTTTATATTTCAACGACGATGTATTTCTGACGGCGCCGTTGCGGAGGGAGGATGTGTTTTGCGACGACAGGCCGGTTTTGCGCGGCAAATGGGTCGACCACACAGCCCTTGCCCAAGACATGGAAAAACGGCGCGACCCGGCCCTGTTCAACCATTTCACCCAGATCAATGCCGCCCGGCTGGCGGGTTTTGACGCGGCGCATATGTGGGCCAGCGCGCATGTGGTGCATCCGCTGCGTCGCCCTGTGCTGGCAGACCTGTTCGCGCGTCGGCCCGCGGAATTTATGGCAAACCTGGCGCATCCGTTTCGGGATGTCACGCAGTTTCAGCCAATGGCGCTGCATAATCATGTCGCCATTGCAGGCGGCAATTACGTTACCGCACCGAGCAAGGATTACTTGCACCTGCGGTCAGGGGCAGCGCTGGAACTGCCGCTGGAACAGGTGCGCGCATGGGTGCAGCATTCCTGTTCGGGGGCTGCAAAATTCCTGTGCGTGAACGACTTTCCCCAGCTGGAAGCCTGCATGCCGGAATCGCGCGCATTGATTGCGCGCGCAGTTGGCGCATTTACGGGCATCACGCCCCCTGCCACCCGGCGCGCGGGCGCGCCCGACCACGCGCCGTCAGGCCTGGCGGCGGATCAGCTGTTCCAGATCGGCGCAAGCTGACTGCGCACTGGTGAACACCAGATCGATATCCACCAGGTCATGGATACGCTGCACATTCAGCCCCGCCGCCGGGGCCACCCCGATGACCGTTTCAGGCAGGATAAGCCGCAGCGCGACCACCAGCCGGACCAGCATATCCAGCCGCCCCTCGGTGCTTAGCGACAGCCCGATAATCGCGGGCTGGGTGGCTTCGGCGCGGGCAATCAGCGTGTCATGACAGCTGCCGATCTGCAAATCTATATCCCAGCCGTTTTCCCGAAACAGGTCTGCGGCAACAGTTATGCCGATGCCGTGATCCTCGCCGGGGACAGTGGCAAACAGCGCGCAACGTCTGGCGTCGAATTCCATGCGCGCCGATGAGCGTTCAGCACGAAGCGCACGCATAAGCGCATAAAGGTGGCCCGTGCCGATGGTCACATCGATGAAGGACAGTTGTTCGTTATCCCACCCTTCGCCAAGCCGGCGCGCGGCAGCGCAGATATAACCCAGATACACCCCCATGCGCGTAATCCCTTCGGCACGGCGATCTTCGATGAACTGGCGCGCAGGATCGGATTGCGGCCGCACAAGCGCTGCGCAAAACGCGGCAATACTGTCGTCACTTATGGCGGCAATGTCGAACGGGTCATGCGGCTTGGAACTGGACGCCAACCGGCGCAGCACATCACCAGCCAGCGCTTCTACAGCGTCAGGTGCAAATTCACTGCGTTTCTGGGCAAAAAGTGATGCTGTTCGCGCAAAAATTTCCGGGTCGAATGCGACCTCTTGTTTTCCCATTGGCAGTGCCTCCCCAAGCGAAGCATACGTCAGCATACAAAACTTTCAAGCCGTCGATGCTGTGCCGATTGCGTTTTTCGCTGAAATTCCGGGCAGGACGGCGTTTGACTGGACCAGCGTCCATCTTGGTTGGTGGTTGGGTTCGGGCGTTTCCCCTTTGTTGTCACGGCTTGACTTTTACCTTGGATACAGCTGCAATTTTGCATAAGCACAGGGCGCTTGCAGATGTGGGACGACAAACAGCCTGATGGGCAGTGGTGGGCCGGATGATACCAAAATGGAAGATCGCGCGCGAAGCCAGACGCGTGCGCGAACAAGTCAAAGCGCTTCTGATGACGCCGGTTTACTGGCATCAACAGCGCAGCTTTGACCGGCAGCGCAACGCCCGTATCGAGGTCAGCGAAGGGGGCCTTGTGCTGGGCGCCAATGTTGTGGTCTTGCTTGTCTACCAGCCAAAAGGCGTTTCTCAGTCCACCTTTCATACATTGGAGCACCTGCAAGCCGAGGGCTTTTCGGCCTTTGTTGTTCTGAACTCTGGCGTAAGTGCTGCGGAATATGACCGCCTGAAGGCGCATTGCGCGCTGATTATGAAACGCCCGAATTTTGGCTATGACTTCGGCGGATACCGTGACGCGATCTTGCACCTTACGACACAGCCCCATGCGTTGGACAGCATAACATGCATCAATGACAGCATCTGGTTTCCAGTGTTCAAGCAGTGTGACCACCTGTCACGCATGCGTGGCATTGCGGGCAACCTTATTGGGTATTCCTTCGCCAAGGGGTTCAAAACACGCAAAAACGCCCATGTGCAAAGCTATCTGTTCATGTTCAAGGACAAGGTATTTCTGAACTCCGACGATTTCAGGGATTATTGGGCAAATCTGAAAGTGTCAAACAGCCGACATTTCACCATCCGCAACAGCGAGATGGGGATGACAGCCTATTTCCAAGGAAAAAACCACAAAATTGGCTGGCTTTTTTCGGCGGATGATATGCGACACTACTACACCACCTGCGCGGATCAGGACATTTTGGCCGCACGATCCTATCTTGATACAATCGGTCACCACAGCGCCGCATTGTTCAGGGACTTGCCGCTGCACGATGTCCCCGCCATTCGGCACAGGCTGATTGAGGGGCTGGAAAACGGCAAGCTCAGTCGCAACGTGATTGGAAGCGAACCGGGCATGCTGTTTCACGGCATAGGCTTTGCCGCGATGAAGAAAAGCGCCAGTTACAACTATCAAATGCAGCGCCAGATTTCCATTGATCGCGGCATCTGTCAGCAGTTCGCGCCACAGGTTGAACAGGAAATTCTGACCATGGCGTCGCGTTCCTGACCCCGCGATTTGCTGCGCGGTGTGTCCCCGGCCGAAAACTCCGTCACCGGCAAGCAAGACGGCCTTGCCCCATCACAGCGGGTCGCGGCGAAACAACCCTGCGCCGCAGTCACGACGCCCCGCGCGGCACAGGGGTGGCGTGACGGTCATAGTCCGACCAGTCGGAAATATCGGGGTAGAACTGGCGCCGCCATGCGCGGACTTTGGGGTTCATGAAGCGCCGCCATAGCGGGGGGATCATGGCCAGCGTTGTCAGCGCAGGATAGCCGAAAGGCAGTTGCGGGGCCTGATCGGTGCCATAGGTTTGCAGCAGCGGAAAACGCCGGTCGGGCTTGGTATGATGGTCGGAATGGCGTTGCAGGTTGATCATCAGCCAGTTTGACGCCCGATGCGACGCATTCCAGCTGTGATGCGGGCGCACGGGTTCATATTTCCCGTCCCCCAGATGCCGCCGCGTCAGCCCGTAATGTTCAATGTAGTTTGTCAGTTCCAGCTGCCATATGGCAATCAATGCCTGCCACAGGAACAACACCAGCCCCCACGCGCCGCCAATACCGAACGCCAGCGCCAGCATTGCGCCCTGAAGGGCTGCGTAGCGCCAGAACGGGTTGGTCCGGTGCCACACGGGCAGGCCCCTGCGCGCCAGCATCGCGGCTTCTGCACGCCACGCGGATGGCGGGCAATCGCGCAGCACGCGGCAGAAATAGGCCTGAAACCCCTCGCCCAGCCGCGCGGTCACAGGGTCGCGCGGGGTGCCGACATAGCGGTGATGCACCTGCAGATGTTCGGACCGGAAATGCGAATACAGCACCGAGGCCAGCAGCAGATCGCCCAGCCACCGCTCCAGCGCGGTTTTTTGGTGCAACAATTCATGGCTGTAGACAATGCCAATTACCCCCGACATGACGCCCACGCCAAACATCAGCCCCACCTCTTCCAGCCAGTGCAGATGTGTGGTTTCAGCCACCCACCAAAGCGCGCCGAAAATGACGACAAACTGCACCGGAAACCAGACCAGTGTGATCAGCCGATACCAGAACAGGTCCGCCAGCGGGGTGTCTGTGTCGGGGTTGTCAGTATACAGGCCCGTGATGAAATCCATCACCGTAAAGGCCACCCAGCCGTAAAGCGGCATCAACACCAGCCACCAGCCCCCCCAAAGGGCGGCCATCACCACCAGCGGCACAAAGCCCAGCGACGCCCAGAAAGGCAGTGCTGCAGACAGGCGGCGGAACTGTTGTGGTGTCACGATACGGGCCTTTCAGAAAGGGCAGTCCCTTCGCGGAAGATGATAGCAAAAACCACCCCGCATCAAAGCCCTGCCGGATGCGACAGATTTACACTTTATGCCGGGCCAGCAACCCGTCCATCAGATCGGGCTGCACGATTTCAATCCAGTAGCCGTCAGGATCGCGGATAAAGGCAATTTCCTTCATCCCCCCCTCGCCCAGCCGTTTCTGGAAGGGCACGCCCATGGCGTCAAACCGCGCACAGGCCGCGGCAATATCTGGCACCGCCACGCAGATATGCCCAAACCCCTTGGGGTCGGAATTGCCCGAATGCATAGTGCTGTCGTCAGCTTCACTGCCCCAGTTATGGGTCAGTTCCAACAGGCCCATGGCACTGAACGCCTGTTCAAGTGACCCGTCGGACTGGTCGGAATGGCCACGCGGTTGCAGGAAATACAGCGAAAACCGCGCCTCCTGGAAATCCAGCCGCGTAATCAGGCGGAAGCCCAGAACCTGTTCATAAAACGCCAGCGCGCGCGCAGGTTCCTTGATGCGCAGCATGGTATGGGTCAGTTTATACTGGTCCGTCTGGGAAATGTCGTGTGCCATGGGTCCTCCGGGTCAGGTCAGGGTGGGGGCCGCCAGCGCATGCGCCTTGCGCATAACCGTTGGCAGGGCCGTCGGGGTGAAATCTTGCGCAGGGATAAACAGGCCCGGCGTATCCATCGCCAGATGGGCCACCTGCAGCGACAGGCGCAAGTGAAAATGCGTGAACGTGTGGCGCACTTCAGCGCTCAGGGGTTGCCAGTCTGCGGCCACGGGCGGCACGGGCGCGGGCGCAGCTTCTGCCCAGGCACTGCCCGGCCAGCCCAGCATGCCGCCCAGCAGGCCGGAATCGGGGCGGCGTTCCATCAGCCACGCCCCGTCCACGCGCCGCCCGACATAGGCCATGCCCAGACGCACGGGTTTGGGCGCCTTGCGGGTTTTGGCGGGCAGCATGGCCGCTGTGCCCGCCACCCGCGCGGCACAATCCCCCATCAGCGGGCAAATGCCACAGGCAGGGTTGCGCGGGGTGCACACTGTCGCGCCAAGGTCCATAACCGCCTGTGCATAATCGCCGGGCCGGTGGGCAGGTGTCAGGCTGGCCGCGAAGGCTGTCAGCACGGGCTTTGCCGCGGGCAAGGGGGTGTGTTCGTCAAACAACCGCGCCATGACGCGTTCGACATTGCCATCCACCACAGTTTCCACACGCCCGAAGGCAATTGCCGCAATCGCCGCCGATGTGTAGGGGCCAATTCCGGGCAAGGTCTGCAACCCCTCGCGCGTGTCGGGGAACCCGCCCTGCGCCGCCACCACGCGCGCGCATTTCAGCAGGTTGCGCGCGCGCGCGTAATAGCCAAGCCCCGCCCACTGCGCCATCACATCGGCATCATCAGCGGCCGCCAGCGCCTGCACATCCGGCCAGCGGGTGGTGAAGCGGTGAAAATACTCCTTCACCGCCGCAACAGTGGTTTGTTGCAGCATCACTTCAGACAACCATATGCGGTAGGGGTCCGGCCGCGCGCCGGAATGGGGGGCAATACGCCATGGCAAATCGCGGGCGTGGCGGTCATACCA
Organism: Roseinatronobacter sp. NSM; assembly: GCF_052379845.1. Classification (NCBI taxonomy): domain Bacteria; kingdom Pseudomonadati; phylum Pseudomonadota; class Alphaproteobacteria; order Rhodobacterales; family Paracoccaceae; genus Roseinatronobacter; species Roseinatronobacter sp. NSM. The sequence continues at coordinate 8,134 of NZ_JBQTCF010000062.1, forward strand.
CCCCAGCAAGCGCGTTGAAATATCCAGTGTCGCGCTGTCGCGCATGGGGGTGGTCCTTATTGTCAAATTCGCGTGCGCCCTCTGGCCCTTGGCGTCATAAAGGGTAAACTGCACATCGCAACCCGCAAGAGCATATCAGGCATCATGGCAAAAAAACCGGCCCCCAAAGCGCAGGACGCAGCCGCCCCCCAGCGGCGCAGACGCGGGTTTGAAGCGGCATCCGGGCTGCTGAACACCCAGATTCGCAAAGTGGGCGAAGCGCGCGGCTTTGCTGTCAGCCGCCTGTTGACCCATTGGCCGGAAATTGCCGGGGCCGATCTGGCCGCCTGTTGCCGCCCCGTCAAGGTCAGCTACGGGCGCGGCGGGCTTGGGGCCACACTGACACTGCTGACCACAGGTGCCGCAGGGCCCATGCTGCAAATGCGCCTGCCTGCCCTGCGCGAGAAGGTGAACGCCTGCTACGGCTATAACGCGATTGCGCGCATTGCCCTGACCCAGACCGCGCCCATGGGGTTTGCCGAAGGGCAAGCTGAATTCACCCCTGCCCCCAAACCTGCCCCCAAGGCCCCCGATCCGCAGATCCTGCGCGCGGCCAGGGCTGTTGCGGATGGTGTGCATGATGACGGGCTGCGCGCAGCCCTTGAACGTCTGGCTGGAAATGTGCTTTCCAAGGCCTCGAACAACAAAGGACATCTGTGATGAACAAAACCCTTATCCCCGCGCTGGCTGTCGTTGCTGCATTGGGGGGCGGTGGCTGGTGGTATATGTCGCAAGCGCAGGCCCCCGCCACAGCCGCCAACGCCCAAACCCAAGGCAGCCCGCACCAGATCCACGACCTTGACATGCCGCTTGGCAACCCTGATGCGGCCGTGGTGGTGGTGGAATATTCGTCCTTCACCTGTCCGCATTGCGCCAGTTTCAATCAGGGGGCCTATCAGCAGATCAAGGAAGAATTCATCGATACCGACCAGATTCTGTATCTGAAGCGCGAAGTCTATTTTGACCGCTATGGCCTGTGGGCGGCGATGGTCGCGCGCTGCGGCGGCGAACAGCGCTATCACGGGCTGGTCGAACTGATCTATGAACAGCAGCGCGTCTGGGCGGGGTCCAACGATCCGATGGAAGTTGCCAATAACCTGCGGCGTCTGGGCCGTCAGGCGGGCATGAATGACGCAGAAGTGAACGCCTGTCTGGAAGATGGCGACAAGGCACTGGAACTGACGGAATTCTATCAGGCCAATGCCGAAGCCGATGAAATCCGCGCCACGCCCACCTTCATGATCAACGGGCAGCAATATTCCAACATGCCCTTCGCGGAATTCCAGCGTGTGCTGAACGAGCATCTGGGCGGCTAAGGTCATGACCGGACCATTACAGGGGGTG
>NZ_JBQTCF010000063.1:0-9516 GCF_052379845.1 Roseinatronobacter sp. NSM
CGAAGCGTCCATGCCCCCATACTTGGCCCGCCACTTGTAAAACGACGCGTCGCTCATGCCATGCTCGCGGCACAGCTGAGAAACCGGCACCCCGCCTTCGGCCTGACGCAGGATCGCGATGATCTGCGCTTCTGTGTATCTGCTTGTCTTCATTCGAATTCTCCTCGTTCATCTTGCCGAGAAAATTCTACTTTTGCAGCCCCTTAATTTCGGGGGGGATTACCTGGCGATGGGCGGCCTGCTTGCGTTGATGGGGAATGTGGACCTGCTGGGCGGTGTCGCAACGCGTCTGACCGACCTTGAGGCCAGTGGCGCAGTGCTTCAGACAAAACTGTTTTTGCCGCTGTTCATGCTGGGCAACGCCTTCCTGAAATTTGTCTGGTCCAATCGCGTGTTCGGTTACTGTTCGGTCGTCATGGGGGCTGTGCCGGATGATCCCGAAAACCCGCAATCCATGCCCTTGGCGTTGAAAGCTGGGAAGCTGAACGGGCGCGCAGCGATGAATTTCAACGCAGGTCTGCGCGCGATGTATTTCGCGCTTTGTGCGCTGGCCTGGCTGGGCGGGGCATTGGTGCTGCTTGTCGGCATCGCGGTCACCGCATGGGTCGTCTGGAGCCGTGAATTCTCCTCCGCCTCGCGCGAGATTATTCTGGGCCGCGACGGTCCCAAGTCGTAATTCCAGCGCCCCTGCCTAGAGTGGAGGGTTCAACCGCCCCCGACTGGCTGGCACAGGCTGCATCCCCTTCACCTGACCTTCATTTCCCTAGGACTCCGGTCACCAAACCGGTCCCAATGACAGACGCGAAAGTCCCACCCGAACAGATTGTGCTGTCGCGGTAAGTAAGTTCATCAACCACTTACAAGCGAGAACACAATGACCAACCCTTACCAGAACACACCCACCGCGCGCTTCATCACTGATCGGGTGCGCGACTTGTCCCACCGCAAAACGCAATCTGAAATCGCAGCGGAAGCTGGATTCGTGAATGCGAATTTCATATCGCTGCTGAAGTCCGGCAAGAACAAGGTGCCGCTGGACCGCGTGCCGTCGCTTGCAAGGGCGCTGGAGGTCGATCCGGCATATCTGATGCGTCTTGCGCTGGACCAGGCTGTAGGCGCGACCGCAGCGAAAGCGATCACCGATATCTTCGGCACGCCCGCAACAGAGAATGAGATCGGCTGGCTGAATGAAATCCGGGATGCGTCCGACAACACTGACCCGCGACTGACTGCACGGTCTCGCGCAGCACTTCGGGGGATATTCGGGAAATGAGTGACGATCTTTTCGTGTTACCAGCGGGTCCGGCGGGTCCATGGGACCAGTTGACCCAGAACGAGCAGGCGTGGATCGAGTTCATTCGGATCATCTCGTGCGGACGTGACCCGAAGATCACACCTACGCGGGTGCGCGCTTTGAGGGAGCTGCTGGACGAAGAAAGGGGTAGTAGGCCGAATCAGATTTGATTCGCACGACATACTCCGGCGTCCAGACTATCGATATGGTGCAGCGTCGAAGAGAATCTGTAACACAAACCGCACCACAAACTGCTACACAGGTTGCGTTGGGCTGATCTTAACGTGTTGATTTTTATGAGCTTTATGGTGGGTGATGAGAGACTCGAACTCCCGACATCTTCGGTGTAAACGAAGCGCTCTACCAACTGAGCTAATCACCCTTGCGCACAGCCTTTAGCCAGATTCGCGGGCGGCTGCAATATCGGAACGGCGCTGTTTTCATCAGATTTTGGTTAATTAAGCCTTAACCATATTTTGCGATATAAATGTCCATGTGCAGATGGTTCCTGATCCCCGCTTTTTTCCTTATGGCATGTGATTCGCCATCGCCGTGGCTGGCGCATGGCACGGCCACACAGGTTCAGACAGCAGGGTATGCGCTGACGGTCTGGCAGGCTGGCGACAATGTCGAGGTTGTTCGTCACGGTTATGCCCCGCGCAAGGACCAGCCGCAATTGCGCCCGGCTATGGCGCGCGCAATTGTCGATGTGACATCTTGCGCAATTCGCCCCGGCACATTGGAAGGCGACAGTGGCGTGCTGCGCGCAAAACTTGATTGTGACTAGAGGGTGCCCGCGTTCATTCGTAGTCACGCGACCCACACTAACCTTATGGTGTCGCATGTATTCTGGCGCAAAACCGGTCCCCACTTTTGCGCAGCACGCAAAGCACCCTTGGCCACGCTGTGCAAAATACTGGCCGCCACATTGCGCCATATCAAGGCGCGGATGTCTGGAACATGCTTGTTATACCCCATCCATTTGTGATGAGGGGCACCATGAGCAGATTGTTTCCGCTAATTTACAGTATCGTCGGGGTGACCTGTGCCGGTATCGGTGTCGTGGTCGCGCTAAGCATTGGGCAGGACACGCTTCAGCCCATTCTGGCATGGGCTGCAGGCGGCGCCGTGGTGGGCGTGGTCGCCAGCTGGATCATTGCGCGCAAGCTGATCGAAGGCTGATCAATCGAACCACATTCGCGCCGTCGCTTCAAAAGGGCGCGGGGCCTCGGCATGCAGCCAATGGCCCGCGTCTGGAAGTTTGGCGAATTTTGCTGCGGGAAACAGCGCTTTTATCGCGCTGCGGTGTTCGGGCAGCACATAGTCCGAATTTGCGCCGCTTAGAAACAGGGCAGGGCGGGGGAAACTGCCGGTCACATCGTCCGGCCAGCCGGTAATGCGCGGCATTTCCCGTTCCAGCACGTCCAGATTCAGCCGCCAGCGCGGTCGTGCGGCGCGCAGGTCCAGCGATTGCAGCAAGAATGCGCGCACGCCGCGATCGGCAATATCCTTGCCCAATGCGGCATCTGCATCAGCGCGGGATTTCAGGGCGGTCAGGTCCAGCTTGCGCATGGCGTCAATCAGGTGTGTCTGGCTGTGCCCATAGGCAACTGGCGCAATGTCGGCCACCAACAGGCGGTTCACCAGTTCAGGCTGTGTCAAGGCCAGCATCATGGCGGCCTTGCCGCCCATGGAATGGCCCAGAACGTCCATGGGCGCGCCTTCAGCCGTGATCACTTGCGCCAGATCATGGGCCAGATCGTCATACCCGTGGCTGTCGTGCCACGGGCTGTCGCCATGGTTGCGCATATCGACGCTGATAACCCTGCGGTCATCCGCCATGCGTTTGGCAATGGCCCCCCAGTTGCGCGCAGATCCGAACAACCCATGCACAATCAGCAATCCGGGCAGGTCAGTGGGGGGGCCGTTGCGCAGTATGTTCAGCATGGGGGATTTGGCCTGCCCCAGTCAGGTGCAGGCCCCTTTGTCACAGGTTCGGATAGATGGGGAAGCGCGCGCAAAGTGCCGTAACCTCGGCCTTGACGCGGGCTTCAACGGCGGCGTTTCCATCTTCGCCATTTTCGGCCAGCCCGTCGACAACGGCCACGATCCAGTCGCCAATCTGGCGGAATTCGGCTTCGGTGAAACCGCGCGTTGTGCCCGCCGGTGACCCCAGACGAATGCCGCTGGTGACAGTCGGGCTTTCGGTGTCAAACGGGATGCCGTTCTTGTTGCAGGTGATATGCGCCCGCCCCAGTGCCTTTTCGGTGGCGTTGCCTTTTACGCCTTTGGGGCGCAGGTCCACCAGCAACAGGTGCGAATCCGTGCCACCGGTCACAATATCCAGCCCGCCTTTGACCAGTTGATCGGCCAGCGCCTGCGCGTTCCTGATGACCTGCTTCTGGTAATCGACAAACCCCGGTTGCAGCGCTTCACCAAAGGCCACGGCCTTGGCCGCGATCACATGCATCAGGGGACCGCCCTGAATGCCGGGGAAAATGGCGGAATTAAACTTTTTCGCCAGCCCTTCATCATTGGTCAGGATCATGCCACCGCGCGGGCCGCGCAGGGTTTTATGGGTGGTGGTGGTCGCTACATGGGCATGTGGGAACGGGCTGGGATACAGCCCCGCCGCCACCAGCCCTGCGAAATGCGCCATATCGACCAGCAAATAGGCCCCCACGCTGTCGGCAATCTGGCGCATGCGCGCGAAATCAATGATGCGCGGAATGGCCGACCCGCCCGCGATCAGCATTTTGGGCTGGTGTTCGCGCGCCAGTGCTTCGATCTGGTCGTAATCAATGGCGTAATCTTCTTGCCGCACGCCATATTGCACGGCGTTGAACCATTTGCCCGACTGGTTGGGGCGCGCGCCATGGGTCAGATGGCCGCCCGCATCCAGTGACATGCCCAGAATGGTGTCACCCGGTTTCAGCAGGGCGGTAAACACGCCTTGGTTCGCCTGTGACCCTGAATTGGGCTGCACATTGGCAAAACCGCAGTTGAACAATTTGCAGGCGCGTTCAATGGCCAAATTCTCGGCCACATCGACATATTGGCACCCGCCATAGTAGCGCTTGCCGGGATAGCCTTCGGCGTATTTGTTGGTCAGCACGGACCCTTGCGCATCCATCACCGCCTTGGAGACAATGTTTTCCGATGCAATCAGTTCAATTTCGTCGCGCTGGCGGCCCAGTTCGGCCTGCATTGCGGCGAAAAGTTCCGCATCGCGGCTTTCGATGGTTTCGGTGAAAAAGCCTGTATCGCGTGGGGTGGTGTCCATTGGGCGGCCTCCGCAAGGGTCTGGTCAGGGGTTTGGGGTTCAATTAGCGCATGAACGCCCTTGGGGAAAGGCTTGATTGCGTCGCATGGGCGTAAGTCTGCGACCCAAAAGCGGGGGCGGGTTTCCTATTGGCGCGTATCGCGTGCAATAGGAAGCAGCCCTTGCCAATCGGCGTCGTTACAGGTCACATGGCGCGGACCATGCCAGCCCTGAGGATCGAATGCCCGCAGATATCGCCTTTCTGGCCAGTTCGGCCCCGGACGCACAAGCTGCGCTTGCGGATCTGACCGCGCAATACGGGAATTGCCCGCTGGACAACGCGCGGGTGATCGTCGCGCTTGGCGGCGACGGGTTCATGCTGCAAACGCTGCATGCCACGCAAGCGCTGGATACGCCGGTTTATGGCATGAACCGCGGAACAGTCGGGTTCATGATGAATGCCTATCGCACGGACGGGTTGCTGGAACGGCTGGAACAGGCGGAAATGGCAGTGCTGAACCCTTTGCGGATGCGTGCCACCCGCATTGACGGCACAGCGGCGGATGTGCTGGCCATCAATGAAGTGTCGCTGTTGCGTCAGGGCGCGCAGGCGGCAAAACTGCGTATTGTGGTGGATGGGCGCCAGCGGCTGGATGAACTGGTGTGCGATGGCGTCATCCTCAGCACGCCTGCGGGGTCGACGGCCTATAACTATTCGGCACATGGGCCGATCCTGCCCATCGGGTCGGATGTGCTGGCATTGACGCCGGTTGCGGCGTTTCGGCCCCGGCGCTGGCGCGGGGCGTTGCTGCCAAAGGGCAGTCATGTCCGGTTTGAAGTCATAGACCCCGCCAAGCGCCCGGTCATGGCCGATGCCGACAGCCGGTCCGTGCGCAATGTGCTAAGTGTCGACATTTCGTCAGATCAGCGCATTTCGCATAAATTGCTGTTTGATCCCGGCCATGGGCTGGAAGAACGCCTGATCCGCGAACAATTCGTCTGACTGGCGCGCAGCCCGTCAAAAAGCCCCGCGCGCGAATGCGGCGGGGCTTTTTGACGTGTGTATGGGCGCAGGTCTTGCTTACAGCAGCGCCTTGACCTTTTGCGCGACATCTTCAGCGGTGATGCCGAAGTGTTTATACAATTCGGGCGCGGGTGCCGATGCGCCAAAGCCCTGCATGCCCACAAAGCCCGCCTTCTCGCGGCGGCCGCGTTCATCGCACAGCCAGCGGTCCCAGCCAAAGCGCACACCGGCTTCAACGGCCACACGCACAGGGCCTGCGGGCAGAACCTTGCGGCGGTAGGCGTCAGACTGGTCCTCGAACAATTCCCAGCACGGGAAGGAGACAACGCGCGTCCCAATCCCTTCGGCTTGCAGCAAGTCGCGCGCGGCCATGGCGATTTCCACCTCGGACCCGGTGGCCATCAGGATGGCCTGGCGCTTGCCGTCAGCTTCGGCCAGCACATAGGCCCCTTGCGCGGTCTGGTTCTTGACCTTGTGTTCAAGGCGCAGCGTGGGCAGGTTCTGACGGCTTAGCGCCAGCACAGATGGGGTGCGTGGGGCGGTCAGCGCAATTTCCCACGCTTCGGCGGTTTCCACTGTGTCACAGGGGCGGAACACATAAGTGTTGGGGGTGGCGCGCAGCATGGCCAGATGCTCGACCGGCTGGTGGGTTGGCCCGTCTTCGCCCAGACCGATGGAATCATGGGTCATCACATAGGTGACCGGAACCCCCATCAGCGCCGACAGGCGCATGGACCCGCGCGCGTAATCGGTAAAGCACATGAACGTGCCGCCATAGGGTTTGACACCGCCATGCAGCGCCAGCCCGTTCATGGCCGCCGCCATGCCATGTTCGCGGATCCCGTAATAGACATACCGTCCCTTGCGGTCATCTGCGCTGAACACGCCCAGACCCGCTGTCTTGGTGTTGTTGGACCCGGTCAGGTCCGCAGACCCGCCCATGGTTTCGGGCATGATGTCGTTGACGACTTCCAGCACCATTTCTGACGATTTGCGCGTGGCCACCTTGGGGGCGGTTTCGCTGATCTGTTTTTTCAGCGCGCGAATGGCCGCTTCCAGCTTCTTGGGGGCCTGGCCTGCCATGCGGCGGGTGAATTCGGCCTGTTTGGTGCCCGACAGCTTGGCAAAACGGTCTTCCCATGCGGCGCGGGCGTCGGCCCCTTTTGCGCCAATGCTGCGCCATGCGTCCAGAATATCGGCGGGAATGTCGAACGCGCCATGCGGCCAGTCATAGATTTCCTTGGTCGCGGCAATTTCCGCATCCCCAAGGGGGGAGCCATGCGCGCCTGATGTGTCGGCCTTCTTGGGACTGCCAAAGCCGATGATCGTCTTGCAATCAATCAACACAGGGCGGTCAGACCCTTTGGCCGCAGTCAGCGCGCGGTCAATGTCAACCGGATCATGCCCGTCACAGGACAGCACCTTCCAGCCCGCTGCAGCAAAACGCGCGCGCTGGTCGGTGGAATCCGACAGGCTGACGCGCCCGTCAATTGTAATGTCGTTATTGTCCCACATCACAATCAGGCGGCCCAGCTTCTGGTGGCCTGCCAGCCCGATGGCTTCGTGGCTGATCCCTTCCATCAGGCAGCCATCGCCCGCGATGACATAGGTGTAGTGATCCACCACTTTTGGCCCGAATTCCGCGCGCAGCTTTTCTTCAGCCATGGCGAACCCCACAGCGTTGGAAATGCCCTGACCCAGCGGGCCGGTGGTGGTTTCCACGCCGGTGACATGGCCGTATTCGGGGTGCCCTGCCGTGATCGCGCCCCATTGGCGGAAGTTCCTGATCTGCTCCAGCGTCATATCTTCATAGCCGGTCAGGTACAGCAGGGCATAAACCAGCATGGACCCATGACCCGCTGACAGGATAAAGCGGTCCCTGTCTGCCCAGTTGGGGGTTTTGGGGTCGAATTTCATGTGCTTCTCAAACAGCACGGTCGCCACATCGGCCATGCCCATGGGCATGCCGGGATGGCCGGAATTGGCGGCTTGCACCGCATCCATGGCCAGCGCGCGAATGGCGGTGGCTTTTTTCCAGTGGTCGGGGTGTGCTTGACGAAGGGCAGCAATATCCACGGGCATCGGTCCTTATTGGGGCAATGTTTGCGCTCTCCATAGCAGTCTTGGCCGTAAGTTCAAGCAAAGCCAGCATGGCGCGCAGCTGTGGCGGGCATTGTTGGAATATCCGGGGTTTGGCTGTAGTCTTTTGCATAGAACCTTGCGTGCCTTGCCAGACGTGATTCGGCATGACAAAAAGGGAAATCGGAACAGGGCGACAGAAAGCAGGACATCTATGAGCGATATAAAAGATCTGGAGCAGCGCATCAGTCGCGCGCTCGACCGGATTTCGCGCAGTGTGGACGCCGTGCGCGCCGCGCCGCCCCCGCAGGTTTCTTCCCCCCCCTCCCAAGAGGTGGAAGACCTGCGCGCCCAACTGGACGCAGAACGCGCCAAGACCGCCCAACTGACCGAGCGCGTCAATGCCGTGCGCCAGCGTCAGGAAAGTTCCTTCACCACGCTGGAACGCAGGCTGGCGCGCATGACCGAACAACTGGATTTGCAAAGCCTTGAAATGTTGCGCCTGAAAAAGGCCAATACAAAACTGATCGAAGCCAACCGCCAGTTGCGCGACGGCCATGAAGCCATGGTCATTGAACCAAGCGCGATCAATCGCGCGCTTCTGGCCGAGTTGGAAGCCTTGCGCGCCGAACGTGCGGCTGACATGGTTGAAATTGAAGATGTGCTGGGGGAATTGAAGCCCTTGATCAAGACAGGGGATGACCATGCCTGAGCAGACAATCATTATTGGCCACAAGGAATTCAAGGTCGCCTGCCAACCCGGCGAAGAAGGGTTCCTGTTGGCCGCTGCCGAGATGCTGGATGCGGAAGCGCGCACGCTTCTGGACCAGATCGGCCGTGTTCCCGCCGAACGCATGTTGCTGATGTCGGGGCTGATGCTGGCGGACCGCACCGCCGGGGTCGAAGACAAGCTGCAAGCCGCACAGGCCGAACTTGCGTCGCTGCGCGAAGAAATCTCGCGGCTGCATGCGCGCCCCATGCCCGAACCGCGCCATGTGGAAGTTCCCGTTGTGCCACAGGACCTGACCGACGCGCTGACGGAACTGGCCGCGCGCGCCGAAGCCGTGGCGGATGATCTGGACCAGCGCAAGTAACCCTGTATCGCGCGCGCTATGGTGATATGTGGCGCAAGGCCGCCTGCAAGGCGGCGCTGAAGTCCGGGTGGGAATAAATGTCGTTGTGGCCCGCGCTAATGCGGGCAACATGCAGCGATACGCTGTCTGACGACAGCAGCCCTGCAATCAGGGCGTCCGTGCGGGCGGGCGGGATAACTTCATCGCGGGTGGCGGCAAGAATGGCCACAGGCACGGGCCGGTCGTGCAAATCGTCCAGCGGGGTCATGTCATGGCGCAGCAACCATGCGACGGGCGTCCATGGCAAACTGTCGCGTGCCACATTGCGCAGGCTGTCGAAAGGGGTGAGCAGTGCGACGCCGTGCACATCGCGCATAGCGCCCAGATGCGCCGCCGCCCCGCCGCCAATGCTGAACCCTATGGCAATGATCCCTGTTTCGGTGCTGGCCATATGGTCATGGATCAACACGGCATCCTTGCGCAGCGCGCGCGCTGACGGGGTGCCGGTGCTGGGCGCATAGCCACGAAAATGGAACGCCGCAACAGGGTGGTCGGGCGCGTGCTGGTGCAAAAACAGCGCCATGGCTTCGGCGTTCCATGCATTGCCGCCAAACCCCAGCAGCAGGGCCGCATTTTCGCGCCGCCCCGGTATGCGCACCCCCTCCAGCACATCGCCATCAGGGGTTTGCAGCGTCAGGCGCACAGTGCCTTCGGGCAAGGGGGGCGCAGGACCAGTCAGGCCGCGCGGGAAAATCAGGGATGTCTGAACGGCGGCCAGAAGCGT
>NZ_JBQTCF010000064.1:0-9096 GCF_052379845.1 Roseinatronobacter sp. NSM
GGTCCCCCAACGTCAGGAGCCGATTGTCCCGCTGATGCTTTGAACGCCGCCGGCCTCCCGGGCAGGCTCTTGGTTGAAGACCTCCGTATTGGGGGATGGATCCTATGGCGCCCCGCGGCATCGCGGGACGAGGTTCTTGGTCGATGAGAGGCCCGCCCCTTCGGCAGGCCCCTCACGCATTTTCAGGGCTCAGGCGGCCAGGTCCGCGCACCCTGCCCTATCGCTGTCCTCGGCACCGACGATCTCAAGCCGCGCGTTGCGATAACCCTCCCGCGCGATCCATAGCTCGGCTGCGGTAACGGATTCCGCCAGATGCAGCAGCTCGGTGTTGCCACCGAAGTCCAGAAGCACGCGCACCTGGCCGGGCTTCGGTTCCTCGGCCACCTCGAAGATCAGACGGCTGTCGACCGAATGACTGCGCATGATGGTGACCAGGATCACCCCGTCCGAGGAGAAGTTCCCCTCATGGAGCGTGAAGGAGGCCGGAGCGGTCCAGGTCGGATAAGCCCGTGGCAGCTCCTTCTTCACGAGACGGCCGACGCCGTTCGAGCGCTCCCAGGCGGCAAGCTTCTTGGTGAACCGTGCCGGTGGCTTGGGACTGCCGTCGGTGTAGCGGATCAGCGCCCCAAGCGGGGCTGTATCGATGATGGTCGTTGCAGACATGATTTCCTCATCCCGAATACGAGAATTCGCATTCATCATATTGAAATTTCTGTGTTTTGTTGGAATAAGGGCGGGTTTCCCCGCCCTCGGATGGCTCAGATCACTCTGCGGCCATCATCGACGCGGCGTTCTCCGGCAGATCAGCCGTCAGGAAGGCCGGGAGATCGACATCCTCGGGCTGGCCCGCGTCCTCCCCCTGCCCTTCTGCAATCTCCTCGCCGTCGTCCACCGCCAGATCAGCGCGGCGCAGGACCTCTGGCAACCAACCGCTGCCCTTGAGGAGTCGCTCGGCTTCCGTGGCCATCTCGCCCTTCTTGAGGTGATCGAGAAGCTGTGCAGTGCCCTCGCCTTTCGCCTCGCGCACAGCTTCAAGAATCCGGGCCTTGGGCACGCGGTTGAGATAGGCATCGACCGTCGGCTCCCATCCCGCCTCGACCATGTCCAGATCCACCGCGCGGGCCACGAGATCGGCATGGGCCATGCGGCGGGTCAGGCCACTGGCGGAGATACCCGCACCGTAGGGGTTCACCTTCTCATGGAGCGCGTTGATCCCGAAGCTGAGGCAATGCGCCAGGAGCGCGAGACGGCTGCCCTGATCGAGAACGGACAGATAGTCCCAGAGGGCAGCATCGTCGCCGAGGGGTAGATCAGCCTCCCAGGCGACATGACGCTCGTCGACCAGCTTCGCCACGACGCTGTCCTTCAGGTCGGGCGCCTGGGCGGACATGTAGACGTGGCGCACCGAAGCCTCGAGGCAGCTACCCGTCGCAGAGGAGGTGCGGAAGGTGTCCGTCACCAGCTTCAGGAGCAGGAGCGTCAGCGCCACGTCTGGGGAACGCCCGATGGCCTCGCGCATCGCGAGGGTCCGATGGGCGGTGAGTTCCATGACCAGCCGCTCAGGCAGCGGCTTCAGCGCCCCGTCGTCGTCTTCCTCGGACGAATCCGCACCAATCGGCTGACCGCCCGAGGTGATGACGGTACCCCCGGCGGAGGTCGCCGACGGTTTCCAACTGGAACCGCCGACATCGCCCCCCTGCCCCATGGCATCGGCGCCATCGCCATCATGGACCGCGGTCTCCTCGCGCGGCTCGTCCTCGGGCCGGACATAGCCGCGGTAGATCGCAAGGCTGCCGTCCCGATCCAGCGTCACGAAGACGCCCGCGCGCGCGACCTCCACCGGATCGAATTTCAGGGGCCGCTGCTCGAGTGCCTCCATCGCCAATTCGAGCTGGCCCAGCCGCGCATCGATCTCCTCAGGATACTCGTCCTGGCCGGAGTATTCCTCCTCCAGCGCCCGATACTCTGCGAGGAGCGTCGCATGGGCCGCGCTTTCCTCATCGGTCATCGGCGCGGGATCACCGGCCAGACGTCGCAGACCGTGGCTGTAACCATAGGGCAGGTCGGTCGCCACCTCGATCCACTTCCAGCCCTCCGAGGCCAGCGCCTCGGCTTCGGCCTGAAGCTTCTCGGCGACCAGCCGATCGAGCAGGGCAGGGTCCTCCAGCCAGCCACCGTCATCGCACTGGAAGAGATCGCGCAGCACGACACCGCCCGCCGCCTCATAGACATCGACACCGACGAAGACCGTGCGACGATCCGAAGCCCGGACCGAGGTCTCGGTCAGCATGCGGCGGATGGCGTAGGGCTCCTTGTTCCAGGAGTTCTTCACTGCATCCCAGACCTGTGCCTGACGCGCATGGTCGGGGTTCACCGTGAAGGCCATGAGTTGTTCGAGGGTCATGCCGTCCTCGGCATAGATCTCGAGCAGGGCAGGGGCCACGGAGGCGAGCTTCAGACGCTGCTTCACGATCTGCGGAGTGACGAAGAAGGCCGCCGCAATCGCCTCCTCTCCCTGACCCTTCTCGCGCAAGGCCACGAAGGCGCGAAACTGGTCGAGCGGGTGGAGGGCAACGCGCTGCATGTTCTCTGCGAGTGAGTCATCCTCGGCCAGAATCTCGGAGGCCGCATCCCGAACGATGCAGGGGATCGGCGCGGCCTTGGCCAGCCGCTTCTGCTTCACCAAGAGCGACAGCGCCTGGAAGCGGCGGCCACCGGCCGGGATCTCGAACATGCCAGTCTCGACTCCATCGGCATCAAGCACAGGCCGGACGTTCAGGCTCTGAAGGAGTCCGCGCCGGGCGATGTCCTCGGCAAGTTCCTCGACTGAGACGCCAGCCTTGATGCGCCGCACATTGGACTGGCTCAGCACGAGCTTGTTGAAAGGGATGTCCCGCGACGGGGACAGGGTGATGTTCTGGGCTGCTTTCGCCATCAGATCTTCTCCACGACGGGCGTCGGAAGCCACTCTCCCGATCTCACTTCCCGTCACCCCTCAAACCCCCAACCTTTTCCTCTCTTCGTCCGTCTTGACCGCGGTCAAGACGTGCAAGTTGGATGCTCTATGCCTTCATGATCGCTTCAAAGTATGCCTCAGGCTGCCTGATCGCTTCGCCTTTTCCCAACAGGTAGTCCAAGATCAGCAAAAGCCGTCCAGCCCCAGCTTTCTGAAGACCACGCATCAGTTTTTCTTGGCGTATTCTGAGCAATCGACCGATGTCGAAGAGAACGCGGTTGAGGGCGTCGCCTGTTCGCGGCGGGTCTGGGAAGAAGTTCGCGACATGTGAAAAGTCCGTCCACGCCATTTTTGCAGGGTCGCGGTTCATGGTCGCTGCCCTAACGCTTTGGAAAGCGTTGGTCTGCTTCACGTGCGTGTTTTTCTTTATATTTTCTTTTTTTATGGACTCTATTTGCCGGTCATTTTGTCCGTTCCTGGCGGTCATTTTGTTCGCGTACTCACCGCTGAAGGCTTGGTCGTGCGATTGTAGTTGGTCCGCATGAGCGCTTGAACCGTGGCACTCTCCGTAGCTCTCCGCGGCGTTGGCTTCGAGCTCCCGGAGGCCAGCGATGATTTGCAAGACTGTGTCGGCAGTCAAGGTTGCTCGACGTAGCAGGTTTTTGATCGTTCCCAGTGCAGACAGCCGTGCTTCATCGAGGTGCTCGTCTTGAAGGAGGGATGCGCGCAGCGCTAGCGCTTCTGCCTTGAGGGAGCGAAGGCGTTCACGTTCTTCCGTGATCTTCGATGCTCTGGCTGCGAGAGCGTCGTGGCTTTGCATCAGCGGAGCCAAGTCGATTCCAAACGCATCTCTGATGATGCCCCCGTAGCGGAGAGGGAAGCGTTTGCCGTTCGCTGAGCTCTTCCGCTTGATGAGTCCCGCAGCCTCAAGGCGCCCCAGGCAGCGGCGAAGCGTTCTCTCATCAATGCCGTTTGCGCGCTCTGATAAGGAGGCGTTGGAAGGAAACACAACGGTCAGTTTGCGCTGTGTTCCACCAGTGTTGGGGCTCTGGTCGCGCGGGAGAAAGCTGATGAGCGCTGCCAGTACGGTGACGTCGTTGCTCGTGAGGTTCAGGTCTTTCCGAATAACCCGTACCGGCCCCAGAAGCTCGTAGGGGTTAGGGCAGGCAATAGCTGGCTGTTCCGCCAAGGCGGTTCGTGCTTGAGTGACATGTCTCATGGTATTTCGGAAGAAAAAGCTTTCCCGGTCACCGCGAGCGGTGTTGAACTCGATTCGTTTTGGGGGTATCAATCAGGTGTCGAGACTGATTGAGGCCCTTCGGAAGCACCGCTTTCGGGGGGTCTTTCCTTTTCTAGCCGGTCCTCCTTTCGTTTTCTGCTCGTTGCTCTTGATGTCTTGACCGCGGTCAAGACACGGGGTTGTCACTCTGGGCCGTCTTGACCGCGGTCAAGAAGCTCTCCGATCAGCTTTCGGACGGCCTCTTCGACGCGCGGGGCAAGATCAGCGTCCACATCGATGGTGATGCGGTTGCCCTTGCGGCCGATCTTCACGCGCTCACCTGAATCAGCCTTGGGCGGAGTTGCCTTGGTGGCCGTGAGCAGCGTAACCGCTGCCTCAAGCCGCTCTGGGCCGGGCAAGCTACGGGGGATTTCGCGGGCGACTTCTTTGGCTCTCGAGACGTCCTTCTCGCACAGCCTGAAAAGCTTCTCCCAGACCCGCCGACCGACGCCATGTGCTGGTCCGATGGCCTGGATCAGCTCCATCGGAATGCCCGTCGCGATACGGTTCATCCGAGAGACGAGAGACTCATCGATCTGGAGTGCCCGATAGGCGATGGTCTGGGCGTTCTTGCGCGTTTCGTCTGTTTTCCCAAGTTCCCGAATGATGCCGGCGACGAACAAAGCCCTCTCGATAAACGAGGGGTCTTGGCGGGCATTGTTCTCCACGCCTTGAGCGATCAGTGCTTCCTCTTCGGTCATTTCCATGACCGTGGCGCGCACCTTCTGACCAAGCTCACGACAGGCGAGAAGCCTGCGGCGCCCATAGACGATCTCAAGTGCGCCATCCTGGGTTCGGCGGACGAGAATGGGAACCTTTTGCCCATGCTCCCGGATCGAGGACACAAGTTCCTCGAGGCCATCGCTCGGATCGATACGGTCCATGACCGCGGACATCCGCACGGCGCTCGGGTCGATCAGGCGCGTGGCGTGTTTGTCTTCCTCGAGCACAGATGCTTGCGCACGAGCGACTGTCGGGCTCGTACGTTTCAGATCGATATCCGCAGTCTCGTCCGGTGTTGCCCCATTGCCCATCGCGTTCTTGAGGGAATCTCCGAAGACCTTACGCGCCATGGCTACGCCCCCATGCCTTGAGGATTTCGCGCTCAACTTCGTCGGTCACGCGTGAAACGGACTCGATCGCACGCTCGTAGGTTCTGCGGTTCACGTCGCGCGGTTCGACCTCAAAGATGCTCTGCTGCGTATTGGCGGCATCACCTACCGCTGTCGACTTCAGGAACTCGGCCGGGAGGACCGCATCGCCAAGGACCGTCCGAAGCAGAGAGGAGATCTGGACCTGTGGACCATCGGTATTCTCGTAGCGGGTGATCAGCACGCGCACGAAGTTCAGACCGTGTTCGGGAGCATGCGCCTCGACGACACCCATCAGGTTGCTCGCCATACCGAGGAAGCTTGCAAGGGACATGACATCAAGCATGGACGCGTTGAGCGGGATCAGGACCCCGGTGGAAGCAAAGAGGGCAGAGATCACCGAGAAATTCAGCTGAGGCGGGGTGTCGAAGATCACCACATCATATCGGCTCAGGACAGGCTCAAGCGCTTCACGGATCCGACTGTGGAAGGTGGTGGCGCCGTGTCTGAAGCTCAAAGCGACCTCGAACTCGTACTCCATGATGTCCATGGAGGCCGGGATCAGATCCACTGTCGGGAAGTTCGTCTTTCGAATGATATCGGAGGCGGGCAGGGGACCTTCCGACCGGATCAGATCGTAGGAGGTCGGCATGTCCGGATCGAGTTCAGGGGTCACCCCGAACAGGTTCGTCAGACTTGCCTGGCTGTCGAGGTCGATCAGCAGGACCCGATAGCCGCGAAGACCCAGAAGCTGACCAACATGAGCTACGGTCGACGTTTTTGCGGACCCGCCCTTCAAGTTGAAGATTGTCACAACCTGGCACGGTTCGCCGGCTCTTCTGTGAGGGTGCTCATCGGGCTTGATCCTGCCCGTCTCAAGAAGGACGCGTTGGGCCTCGACCATTTCTTCGGCAGAGAAGCTGCGGCGGTTGCCACCCTCAAGGATGCCTTCGGGAAAGCCGTCAAGGTTTGACACATGGTGGCGGAAGGTGTTCTGGTTGATCCGAAGGAGATCAGCCGCTTCCCGCATCGCGAAGCGACGGAGACCCTTCTGGGCATCCGGTGGGAAGGTTTCCTGCGCATGTTCACGCAACCGGCTACCAAGCCGCTTGGACATGACGTCGAATCTTTGAGAGGCCCGTATCCCGCTCATCACTGCCCTCAAGTCTTTATTGTTTTGTAGACCTTAACAGTTTTGGTGAGTAAATCCAGCCCAAACCGTTGAGCGGCGTATGCGCGTTGAAGGGGCTGATTTTTGACGAAAGAAAATCATTATGTATCAGTGTGTTGGGTGGCCTTGTTCGCAGCGCACTTCAACAGCTCGTGGGTCGTGACGTCGTTGCCACAACATGTATTGTGGACGCCTAGGGACTGAAGACCTTAAGAATCGCATGGCCGATTCCCGCGACTTCAATCAAGCAGCCCCAGCCTCTCGGCTCGCTCTAACAGCATCTTCACGGATGACGGCTGCCAGCTGGTCCGCCCACGCGGCGTCCGCTCCCGCATCTTCTCGAGCCGGTTGCAGATTTCTTGCAACGTAATTTCCGGGTTTGCGCCCTTGATGCCGGCCACGATGGCGGGCAAGCGGTCGTCGGTATCGCGACGACCGGCACGGCCCAGAACGGTTTCCGGCAGGAAGCCGTCGCGGACATAGGCATTCACGGCGCGTAGCAATCGGCTTTGTGTCCACTGGCGCTCATGGGGCAGGGGGCCGTTGATGATGCGCAGCACGTCCTCCCAGGCCATGTCGGGCCGCAGGCGGCGGACATGGGGCACCCAGTCCTGCGCGGTTTCGATCAGCCGTTCCATGTAGCCGTCCTGTCGCGCCAGCCGCACCTTGCGAAGTGCCGCGGGATCGCGGGCGCGCAGGCCCGGATTGCCGCCGATCCGGCCCTTGCTGCGCGCCGAGGCCAGCCCCGCCTTGGTGCGTTCGCGGATCAGGGCGCGCTCGAACTCGGCCGCGGCGCCGAGAACTTGCAGGGTGAACTTGCCCTGCGGCGAGGACGTATCGATCGGATCGGTGAGAGAGCGGAAGAAGGCACCTTTCGCCTCCAGCCGCTCGATCACCTCCAGCAGATGCGAGAGGGACCGCGCGAGGCGGTCGATCCGCACGACGACCAGCGTGTCGCCTTTGCTGATGCGTTCCAACACCCGCGCAAGCACCGGTCGCGCACGATTGCCGCCCGAGGCCTGTTCTTCATGGATCTCGGCGCAGCCCGCCGATTTCAGGGCCTGCGACTGCGGCAGGGGGGTCTGATCTTCGGTCGAGACGCGCGCGTAGCCGATCAGGGGCATCAAAACAGGCCGTTTGCAGTTTCATATACCGTTAATAAACGACCGTTTATAAACGGATGCAAGGGCGCTTTCTGTGGCCCTGCTCAACGGAAAGCCCTTGGTTTCTATACAGTGAGCGCGATCAGAGAGCCTTCGCCGACCATCGCCTGCGCGTGCTATATAAGGAGCGTGAGCGCACTCCGACAAAACCCTTGGGTAAAGATCAAAATTCAGATATTTTGCACATATGAAGTCTCAACCCTCTGCCTTACTTGAAGACTCTGATGCTGCCCTCCGTGACGGTGAGGAGGTGGAACAGGCGTCCGAGGACGATCTTTGGTTCCTGCCCGGTCCGTTGGAAGATGAGCCGGATTACCTGCCGCCCGGACCACGGGCCGAACCGCGCGAAGCCGAAGCCCTCGACGATTGGCGCAAGGCAGAGGCCGGTCACGCTGCGCGTCTTGCCCGTGTGGCCGGTCGCCTCGGCGCACTGGACGACCGGTTGAAGCGCGGGCCGGCAGGATGGCGGCACAGGCTGGCCCTGTTTGAGGCTGCCGATCTAAGTTGGCTTAACGGTGACCGCATCGGTCCGGATCGGCTGGCGCTTTGGATCTCGATGCGCTTGTCCGGCGTGCAGGACGACACCGCCGCACTCGCACGCGTCGGTTGGGCGGTGCGGCGGCTGACGGGCGGGCCGGGGCCCGAGGCAGACCTGTGCGCCTTCCTCGACCGCCGCGACCCCGAAAACATGGCGGATGACGCCGAACCCTTGGCCGACCGCGCGGGGGGCTGGCTTGCGCTGATGGCGCAAGCGGACTATCTTCACCCGATAACCCGCGCCTGCATGGGCTTTCACCTTTGGGGCATTGCCGGGCTTGGGCGGCAGGGCGACCGGATGGATGCCGCTGTCACCGCCGCTCGGATCGCGGCCAGCGACGGGAGAGGAGCAGTCTTCGCGCCCTTGGCCATAGGCGGGGCAGGGGGGCTGCGCGCCGGTGGTTCACCGTTTGACCGTCTGGCGCGCTGGCTCGACGGGATGCAGACCGCCTGCCTGACCGCGATGCGGCACCTTGACGATATAGAGGCATGGTCCGCCCGGGCGGAAGCCGAGATGACCCCACTCTCAGGCAAGACCCCGCGCGCCTTGCGCTCCGTACTGACGCAATGGCCCATAGTCTCCGCTCCGATGGCTGAGGCTATAACAGGCTCAAGCCGTGCCGCCGTTCAGCGTAACCTTGCCTGGATGGAGGATAAGGGTCTGGTCCACGAGATGACTGGGCAGGGGCGGTATCGGATGTGGCGGGCCACGAACTGAAGGCCGCGGCAGACTTCGCCGATGTGGTTGGCGGAAGAAGATAACTCCCTGAAGGAGTTTCAGCCAGAGGCATCTTCGTTTCGGCGCGGCTTCGGCGGCGATAAGCGGTGACCGAGAGCTTAGCTCTGCGCCGGTGGCTTTGGCCAGAAGTCGGGGCTTTTTTCTTCGAGCGACTGTAGAA
>NZ_JBQTCF010000065.1:0-8486 GCF_052379845.1 Roseinatronobacter sp. NSM
GGGGCCGCCCTGCAATGCGAGTCAGGGTTGTGTGTCAATCCGGGCGGTCATCCTTGAAGGTGCGGTGTCCCGAAATCATGGTCGAGACAATGGACTGGCGCGACATGATGTCTTCGCGCACGGCCACATAAATATGGATGATGATAAACACCACCATCGCCCACATGCCCATTCTGTGCAGCATATGCACATCAAGGCTGTTCCCCGCCAGCGGGATGACCCAGCCAAAGGCGCTATACATCCAATGGCTTTGACCCAGCCCTTCAGCATACAGCGCAAAGCCCGTCACAATCATGAACACTGTGGCGACTGTGATGAAAAAGAACATCGCCAGTTGCGCCAGCGGGTTATGCCCCTCATATTTCTTGGGTTCCCTGGCCATGAAGAAATACCAGCGCAGTTCAAACACCACTTCGGCCCAGAAATGGCGTTTCCAGAACGGAAAGCTGAACAATTGCCGCGCATGGTGGTTGCCCACAAAGGCCCAATACAGCCGCCCGAAAAACCCCGCTGTCAGCACCATGCCCGCGGCGAAATGGGCAAAACGCAGATAGCCGAAGAAGAACTGATAGGTGGCTTCCTGCGCAGTGAAACTGGGCAGGGGTTTTCCGATGAAATAGCCGGTCACGCACAGAACAAGGATGGCAAACGCATTCACCCAATGCCATATGCGCACAGGCGCTTCATAGACATAGACCGAAGTTTGCTTATGCGTGCCCGCCTTGTGAAAGGGGGTGCCGGGGTCGGTGGGGGCGGTCATGGCATCCCTCCTTAGCGCACGCGCACAGTGGTCAGTTCATCGCCATCTGGCGACATGACATGTGTGGAACAGGCCAGACAGGGGTCGAAACTGTGCAAGGTGCGCAGCACTTCCACCGGTTCATCGGGCCGTTCCATGGGCGTATTCATAAGGCTTGCTTCAAACGCGCCGATATTGCCCTGCACATCGCGCGGGCTGCCGTTCCATGTGGTGGGCACCACGCATTGATAGTTTTCGATGCGCCCGTCCTTGATGCGGATCCAGTGGCCCAGCGCGCCGCGCGGCGCTTCGGTCATGCCCACGCCGCGCGCTTCGCTGGGCCATGTTTTCGGGTCCCATTTTTCGACATTGGCCGTGTGGGTGTCGCCATTGCGGATATTGGCCACCAGCTTGTCGAAGAAATATTTCTGCAATCGCCCGCAATATTCCGATTCCAGCGCCCGCGCCGCTGTGCGCCCAAGGGTGGAAAACACCGCGTCAAAGGGCAGGTCCATGGTGCGCAACAGCCCGTCCACCTGATCTTTGATATCCTCATGGCCCTTGGCATAGCCCACGACGTAGCGGGCAAGCGGGCCGACCTCCATCGCGTGACCGCGCCAGCGGGGGGCCTTGATCCAGCTGTATTTGGCGGCTTCGTCCAGTTCCTTGATGTCAGTGCGCGTGCCCTTCGCGTTGGGACCAAGTTCGTATTGTGCCTCTGATATCCCGTCCCAGGGGTGCAGGCCGCGCCCCGGTTCGCCGTAAGTATACCAGCTGTGGTCCACAAATTCCTGCACCTGTTCGGGGTCGCGCACATCCACGTCATGCACTTCCGACAGGTTGCCGTTGATGATGGCCCCGCGCGGCAAATGCAACTGCCCTGCGCTGAAATCATTGGCGTTTTCGGGAATGTCGCCATAAGCAAGGCAGGCCTGCGATGACAGCCCACCACCATGCAGCCATGTGCGGTAGAAATTGCCGATGGCGATGACATCGGGGATATAGACGTTGTTGTTGAACTCGATGCATTTGTCGATGATGGAACTGGCCAGGTTCAGCCGCTCCATGTTGATTGCGCCGGTCGCGCCCACACTGTCCATGTTGATGGGGCAGGGCACGCCGCCCACCAGCCAGTTGGGATGCGGGTTCTTGCCGCCGAAAATGGTGTGGATTTTCGCCACCTCGCGCTGAAGATCCAGCGCTTCAAGGTAATGGGTAGTCGCCATCAGATCAGCTTCAGGGGGCAGTTTATAGGCGGGGTTGTCCCAATAGCCGTTCTTGAAAATGCCAAGCTGGCCGGAATCCACAAATTTCTTCAGCCGGTTTTGCACATCGCGGAAATAGCCGGGGCTGGACAGCGGGTGTGCGGGGCTGACCATCTGCTGCAATTCCGACGTGGCCTTTGGATCGGCGCGCAGGGCATTGACCGGGTTCACCCAGTCCAGCGCATGCAGATGATAGAAATGTACGATATGGTCGTGGATTTGCAGGTTCAACTGCATGATGTTGCGAATGGAATTGGCGTTTTCGGGAATCATGATGCCCAGCGCATCTTCCACCGCGCGCACCGAAGTCAGCGCATGGGTGCCTGTGCAGACCCCGCAGATGCGTTCGGTAAAGGCCCATGCGTCGCGCGGATCGCGGCCTTTCAGGATGACTTCAAGCCCGCGCCACATGGTGCCAGTGGACACCGCATTGCGAATGACGCCCTGTTCATCCACGTTGATTTCGCAGCGCATATGCCCTTCGATGCGGGTCACAGGGTCAATGACAATCCGGCGGCCGGTATTGTCCATGGTATAGCCGTTGGGGGTTTCCAGCATGTCTTATGCCTCCTCTTTATGGGCTTTGGCCGCGTTGGAATGGCCTTGTGCCTTTTGTTGTGCGCGTTTGAGGGCGGACAGCGCGGCATGCGCGGCCACGGCCCCGCCGACGGCCCCTACAGCCGCAAGGCCCACGCGGTCGGCATTGGCCTCGACCCCGAATTGGGTAATGTCGGTCACGCGGTCATAGAAACTGCCCTGATCCCAGAACCCGTCTTCCGAACAGCCGATGCAGCCATGGCCCGACTGGATGGGGAAACTGACGCCTTCGTTCCAGCGCACAGTGGAGCATGCGTTATAGGTGGTCGGCCCCTTGCAGCCCACTTTATACAGGCAATAACCCTTGCGCGCGCCCTCATCATCCCAGTTTTCCACGAACTGGCCAGCATCGAAATGCGGGCGGCGATAGCATTTGTCATGAATGCGCTGCGAATAGAACATCAGCGGGCGGCCCTGCCGGTCCAGCGCGGGAATACGGTCGAATGTGACCATATAGGTGATCACGCCGGTCATCACCTCGGCAATCGGCGGGCAACCGGGCACCTTGATGATGGGCTTGTCGGTGATGACCTTGTGAATGGGGGTGGCCTGTGTGGGGTTGGGGCTGGCGGCCTGCACACAGCCATAGGACGCGCACGCCCCCCATGCGATGACCGCTTTTGCGTCCTTGGCCACACGTTTGAGTTTGTCGACAAACGGCTTGCCGCCGGAAATGCAGAACATGCCGTCTTCATTCAGGGGCGGGTTCCCTTCTACCGCCAGAATGTAGTTGCCCTTGTAGCGCTCAATGGTTTCTTCCAGCACCGCTTGCGCCGCAAGGCCGGACGGGGCCATCAGCAATTCGTCGTAATCAAGGCTGATCATCGACAGGATCACATCCTTGGCCAGCGGATGGCCGGACCGGATGAAACTTTCCGAACAGCAGGTGCATTCCAGCCCGTGCAGCCAGATGACGGGCGTGCGCGGCTTGGTTTCCATCGCATGCGCAATTTTGGGCACGAAGGCCGGGCCAAGCCCAAGGGCTGCAGCCGTAAGCGAGCAATATTTCATGAAGCTGCGCCGCGTAATGCCCTGGGCGCGCATCACCTCGTAAAAGGTTTCGATTCGCTCGGACTGGGTCTGGGCATGTGACACGGGAACCTCCTGCGGTGGAAAATGCATATCTTGGCCAAAAAAATGCCCAATTCGCAGGCAAACAGGCAGGAAAATCGCCTCTTGTCGCGCCATTCGCCTAAGATGCTGATTTCACGGCGCTTTGGCGCGTGACCGCTGCATGCCCCTTGGTGAGGGGCTTTCCACCCCTGTTTTGTGGCGGAAATGCACTTTCCACACGCGCCAAGCGCCCCGCGATGGCGCTGTTTTGCGGGCATTGACGGAACTGAATTCGCGTGTATGACAAATTCATAAGAACGTCATACTGTGCCGGATGTGCCCCCGGATATGCCTTATCGTCATAAAGGAAAGTGCCATGATGAAATCCGTTTTTACCGCGTCATTCCTGTTGATTGCCCCCTTGGGCGCGCAGGCGGGCACATTGACGATTTTCGCATCGGGTGAGGAGTTGGCCACCGAAGGCTTCAGCGCCCCGCAGCTGACGCGCGATGGCTGGGCGCTGGAATTTTCGCGCATCACGGCCACGTTTGACCAGATCACCGCGTGGCAGACTGACCCCCCCTTCATGGCAGATGGGCCGCATATTGACGGAACTGCGCTGGGCATTGGGGGGCCGTTCACTGTGGATATGGTCAATGCCGATGAAGATGACCGCGTGGCGCTGGCGACCCTGGCCGCGCCTGCGGGCCATTACAATGCGCTGTCCTGGGCGCTGGTGCCCGATGCGTCGGGCATTTCGCTGGTTCTGGACGGGGTGGCGCGCAAGGATGGGCAGGAAGTGGCCTTTAGCCTGCGCAGCGCGGATACAGTCGTCCATGCATGTGGCGAATATCTGGGCGCGGCGCGCAAGGGCATCGTGACAGACGGGGGCGCGGCGGATCTGGAAATCACGCTGCATCTGGACCATTTGTTCGGCCGCGCCGACAAAGGGGCAGGGGACGCGATGAACCTTGGCGCGCTGGGCTTTGACGCTTTCAGCGCGGGCGGGGTGCATGACATTTCGCTGGCGGGGCTGCATCTGGGCCATGTGGGCGAAGGGCATTGCCATGTCGCTGCGCAGTAATCTGGCAGGACTGGCGCTTGGCGTTGCGGGGCTGATGGCCCCGCAAAACGCCTTCGCGCATGGCGCTGTCATGACTGCCGAAACCACACAGGCCATCCGCCTGCAGGCGCGCTATGACACAGGCGAACCCATGGCGCAGGCGCAGGTCATCATCTATGCGCCTGACACCCCGTCTGACATCTGGGGCCGGGGCGTGACAGACCGTGACGGGCGTTTTGATTTCATCCCCGACGACATTGCCGGGCGCTGGTCAGTGCAGGTGCGTCAGGCGGGCCATGGTGTCATGGCCCATGTGGAAATCAGCGACGCAGCGCCGGTCATGGTCGCTGCAACCGCACAAGATACATGGCTGCAACGCGTGGTAATGATTGCGCTGGTGGCATGGGGCGCTGTCGGCACAGCGTTGTTTGCCTGGCGCAAAAAAGGCAGGCCCGATGCATCTGCCTGACGGGATCGCGCCGGTGGAATTCGCGCTTGCGGGCTATGCGGCAAGTGGCGCGCTGACCGCACTTGCGGTGTCGCGGCTGAACCGCCTGCCTGATCCGCGTGCGGGTATTCCCCGCGCGGCCATGCTGACAACAGTGTTTTTTGCGGCGTCGCTGGTGGCTATTCCGGTGCCGCCCACCTCGGTGCATCTTATGTTATCGGGGCTTATGGGGGTGATGCTGGGGTGGTTTGCCATGCCCGCCATCATGGTGGGGCTGTTCTTGCAGGCGGTGTTGTTTGGCCATGGCGGGGTGACCACGCTGGGGTTGAACGGGCTTATTGTGGGCCTGCCTGCGCTGCTGGCCTTCGGGGTGTGGCGCGGGCTGGGGCGGCGCTGGCCGGATGTGGCGGCGCTGGTCGCGGGCAGTGGCGCTGTGGTTGCGGCTTTGGCGATATTTGCCGCCATCGTGCTGGGGGGGCTGCCGGTGGCGCTGGATGCAGGCGCGGAATCGCTGGCCATCAAGGCATTCGTGCTGGCGCATCTGCCGCTGGTGGCGGCCGAAGGGGTCATCGTGCTGGCGCTGTTGCGGGTGTTACGGCGTGTGGAACCGGCGCTGGTGCCACATGCCTGACATGGCAGCCCCCCTCCCGGCCCCCGCTGCCCCCGCACCAGTGTTGCCAGACCCGCGGGTGCGGCTTGTCATGGCGCTGATGCTGGCGTTTTCCTTTGCGTCTGTTGGCACTGTCATGATGCTGCCCGTTCTGGGGGCGGGTGCGCTGCTGGTGCTGGCAGTCTCGGGCGCGGATGGGGGGCTGGTACGGACGCGCCTGCGCGGGGCGGGTGTGCTGGCGCTGGCCTTCGTGGTGGTGCTGCCGTTTTTGGCGGGGGATCAGGTTTTGTGGCAGCTTGGTCCGCTGCGCTGGCATCTTCAGGGGTTGGAAGCGGGGGGGCTGATGGGCGGGCGGCTGCTGGCCATCGTGGTGGTTACGCTGGCGCTGTTGTCGCCTGTGGCGCCCTTTCGGCTGGTGGCGGGGGCGCGTGCGTTGGGGGTGCCTGCGCTGATGGCCGATCTGGCGTTGCTGACGTTGCGCTACCTGGATGAATTGCGCGCCGAACTGGCGCGCGCGCGGCTGGCGCGGCGGTTGCGTGGCGGCACGGGCGGCTGGCGGGGCCTGCCGGAACAGGGCATCCTTCTGGCATCAGCGCTGATACGGGGGCAACGCCGCGCGGAACGCATCTGGGCGGCGATGCGCCTGCGCGGCTATGGGGCGGCAGGGACGCTGCCGGTTCTGCCCCCGCTTGCGGGGCGCGACATTTGCGCTATGGTCGGCGTCGCGGTCGGCAGTCTGGCGCTGGTTGTGCTGGATCGCGCGCTTTCAACAGGGACGCTTTGAACGGGAACGGGCCTGCGCAATGACAGAAGTATTGCATCTGGACAGGGTTTGCGTGGGCTGGCCCGACCACGCGCCTGTTTTGCGCGACATTTCACTGACCCTGCAACATGGGGAACGTGTGGGGCTTGTCGGTCCCAATGGTGCGGGCAAAAGCAGTCTGTTTTTGTCCATCGCGGGCGTTCTGTCGCCGCATGCGGGGACAATCCGCCTGAACGGGCAGGCGCTGCGCACGGGACAGTTCCTGCCCGATGTGGCGCTGGTGTTCCAGCAGGCCGAAGACCAGCTGTTTTGCCCCACCCTGGCGGAAGATGTGGCCTTCGGGGCGCGCAATATGGGGCTGGCGGGGGCGGAACTGGACGCGCGCGTGGCGCAGGCGCTGGCCGCTTGCGGCCTGAGCGCGCTGGCCGACCGCCCTGTGCACCAGTTGTCGGGCGGTGAAAAACGCCGCGCCTGTATTGCCGGGGCGCTGGTCATGCGTCCTGCGCTGATGTTGCTGGACGAACCCAGCGCGGCGCTGGACCTGCGCAACCGGCGCAACCTGATTGCGCTGCTGGGCCGGACAGATCAGGCGCTGGTGGTGGCCAGCCATGATCTGGAACTGGTGCTGGAACTGTGCCCGCGCGTGATTGTGATTGATCAGGGGCGCATCTGTGCCGATGGCCCCGCGCGGCAGGTTCTGGGCAATGCGGGCCTGATGGCCGCGCACGGGCAAGAAGTGCCCCATTCCCTGACCCCGCACGCGCCTGCAGCGCATGTGCATGCGCCAAAGCCTGCAGCCAGTGTCTGACGCCCCCCAAACCGCAGACTTGCCCCCCGCCCCATAGCCGCCCCGCGCGCGCCTGTCGCGTGACCGCCTGTGGCGGCCAGTGGCAGGTTTGCACCCTTCTGAGAGCGCCTGCACAAGGGCGCGCCCCCGGTTTGCGCCTGCGCCGCGCGGCATGTAGGGCTAGAGTAGGTTGCTCAAAAGTGGGAACCGGTTTTGAGCTTCTCGAACCTGCGAAATCAATAAGTTAGAGTATGTGGCGTGAATGCGAATGAACGCGACATGCTTGTCTTATGCTGATCCCGGCTCTTATGCGAAAAGAGAGCCCCAGCACGCCACGCCATTTATGGCGCGCGCTGGCGGTGGCTGGATCGTCACAGGCTTGGTCGTGAGGGACCGTTTTAGAGTGTGATCAGCCATCGTCTTCGCCTGAGGCCTGAACGGATACAGAGCGGCACTGGAGCCCTCTACGACAAGCAGAGGACAGCGAAGATGAACAAGGATACCATCGGAATCGACATCTCGAAAGACACGCTCGATGTGCATCGCCTGAGCACCGGCGCGGCTGCGCAATTCGCAAACTCCGCC
The DNA here is from genome assembly GCF_052379845.1 of Roseinatronobacter sp. NSM. NCBI lineage: Bacteria > Pseudomonadati > Pseudomonadota > Alphaproteobacteria > Rhodobacterales > Paracoccaceae > Roseinatronobacter > Roseinatronobacter sp. NSM. The sequence goes on from NZ_JBQTCF010000065.1 coordinate 7,911, forward strand.
GCAGGCCAGCGCGCGCTGCGGCGCTGGATCGGGGCGCACGCGACTGCTGAACCGTTCGAAAACACAGTCCCTGGCTCTGCTCAAACGCCAGTCCAAGGCCCGACTTGAGCAAATCAAGCGCCAACTCACTGAGCTGGAAGCGGCGCTGCTTGATCTCACACGACAGTGCCCGAAACGGGCGCGTGCCTTTGGCATTCTCTGCTCAATCCCAGGGCTGGGCCCGGTCACTGCGGTCGCGATCCTTGTCGAATGTCCGGAAATCGGCACCCTGACGCGCAAGCAGATCGCGAGCCTCGCAGGCCGCGCTCCCATGACTCGGCAATCGGGCCAATGGCGTGGAAAGGCGTTCATTCAGGGCGGGCGCAAGTTTCTGCGCGATGCGCTCTACATGCCCGCGCTCGTTGCCGCCCGCTTCAACCCGGATCTGAGGCAGAGATACCAGACCATGATCCAAGCCGGAAAACCCGCAAAAGTCGCCCTGACAGCGCTCATGCGAAAACTGATCGAACTGGCCAACGCAATCGTCCGACAAGACCGCGAATGGACACCGAAAACTGCTTGATCAAGACGGATACT
>NZ_JBQTCF010000066.1:0-7867 GCF_052379845.1 Roseinatronobacter sp. NSM
AGGCGCCCGCGAGGGCGCCTTTTTGGGGGGTGTGTATGCGGGGTGCTACCCGCGCGGTTCGCTAAGCAACCCTTTGATCAGCGCGTAGCACGCCAGCACCAGAACTATGGCAAATGGCAACCCTGTTGACACGGACGCGGCCTGCAACGCGGCCAGCCCGCCCCCGATCAGCAGGGCCGCAGCCACCAGCCCTTCGAAGATGACCCAGAAAATCCGCTGGCTGACCGGCGCATTGATCTTGCCGCCTGCCGTGATTGTATCAATCACCAACGACCCGGAATCTGACGAAGTAACGAAGAAAACAATCACCAGAATGATGGCAATCGTCGATGTGATGGCCGCCAGCGGCAGTTCCGACAGCATGCCAAACAAGGACAGTTCGGGCACATATGCCGCAATAACATAGCCATAAACCGCACTGTCGGTCACTGTGTTGATCAACTGGTCAATGGCGGTCCCGCCGAAAACTGTCATCCAGATTGCAGAAACAAAAGTCGGGATCAGCAATACACAGGTCAGGAATTCGCGCACGGTGCGGCCCCGGCTGACGCGCGCGATGAACATACCCACAAAGGGCGACCAGCTGATCCACCATGCCCAATAGAAGGCTGTCCACCCTTGGCGGTAGCCGTCATCTTCGCGCCCGATCGGGTTGGACAAATTGATGATTTCACCAAAATACGCCCCCAGATTGCCCAGAAACTGCGTGACCAGTGTTAGTGTCGGCCCCACCAGAGCCACGAACCCCAACAGCAGCACCGCAAGCCCCATGTTGATTTCCGACAGCACTTTCACACCGCCATCAAGCCCGCGCAGCACCGAGACCAGCGCCATACCGGTAATGATGACGATCAGGATGACAGACGGTGTTACCGTGTCATTGATCCCCTCAATCCCGAAGACAAACCCGATGCCTGCCGAAGCCTGTTGCGCCCCAAGGCCCAGGGACGTGGCCAACCCGAACAATGTGGCAAACACTGCCAGAATGTCGATGATATGGCCCGGCCAGCCCCAGATGCGTTCCCCGAAAATGGGGTAGAAGATGGACCGCACCGTCAAGGGCAGCCCCTTGTTATAGGCAAATAGCGCCAGCGACAGCGCGACGACCGCGTATATTGCCCAAGGGTGCAACCCCCAGTGATAGATGGTCGCGGCCATTGCGGTCAGGCGCGCGGCTTCTACGGCGGCAGGGTCCACAAGAACGCCGTCAACAATGCCTATGTCACGCATCAGCGGCTGATCGCCCCATGGCGTGCCGAAGTAATACACAGGTTCAAGCACCCCAAAGAACATCAGGCCAATGCCCATGCCAGCGGCAAACAGCATCGCAAACCAGCCCGCGTAACTGTAATCGGGCGTTGCATCGACACCGCCAATGCGCACCCGTCCCAGCGGCGAGACCAGAATACCCAGACACACCAGCACAAACAGATTGCCTGCCATCAGAAAGAACCAGTCGAAGCTGGATGTCAGAAATCCGCGCAGGTCCGTCAGGATTGGGCCGATCTGGTTTTGAAAGGCCAGTGTGATGATGACAAACGCAACGACCACCAACCCCGAAATGGCAAAGACCGGGTTATGGATGTCCAGCCCGAACGGGCCGATTTGCGGGGTTATGTTATCCTGTCCGATCTCATAATCGGTATCGATGATTTCGGACGCCCCTTCGGGTTCGGGCAGGGCTTCTGCCTGGTCGGTATGTGTGTCGTCATCGTCATGGTTCGACATGTTCTTCTCCAGTTTTCGTGACGTATGGGTGGCCCCGCCGCCAAAGCCGCCGGGGCATAAATCTTCTGTGCCCGGTGTCAGCTGTTTGCGCGCACCAAAAACACCGACGCCTTGGACCGCGCGGCAATGGTGTCGCCATGCCCGGCCCAGACATAATCCAGCGCATTGGGCGCATGGGTCTGCATGACGACCAGATCCCCGCCCAGATCCTCAATTGCGGCAAGCAGGGTCTTGTCTGTGTCAATTGTGGGGTCGGGGCTGATGCAGGCGGTGGCGCTACTTTTCAGGCCATGCGCTGCGCCTTGTTCCTGCGCGAAGGCCTGCAGCTTGCGTTCATATTCCTGCGGGGTATGGGCAACCGAACTGGGTGCCGTGCCAGTCACCCCCACAAAGCAGATTTCCGCCTTGTAATGAATTGCCAGATCAAGCGCTGTTTGCAGTGCTGGTGCCAATTGGTCGACATGTGTCAGGTCGACCGGAAATATCACTTTCCGATACATGGTCCCTCCTGTTGTCATTAGGGGACAGATTTATGATGATTGAACGCTTAATGGTAACACAGGCGTGAAGGGGGATTGCAACCCCTGCGGCGAAATAATGTGGAAATTCGACATATCAGGGCCAGCAAGGGCGGCTTTTACATTTGCGGGCGCAATGCTAGGTCTGTTTCAGACCATAACGGAGGCATGAGGAATGGATCTGGGAATTTCGGGAAAACGCGCGCTTGTCTGCGCCAGTTCCAAAGGGTTGGGGCGCGGCTGCGCCGAGGCATTGGCGGCCGAAGGCGTGCATCTGGTCATGAATGCGCGCGGGGCTGACGCGCTGGAAGCTGCGGCTGCGGAAATTCGCGCGGCCCACGGGGTTGATGTGGTCACAGTCGCAGCCGACATCACCACAGAAGACGGGCGCGCAAAGGTTCTGGCAGCGGCAGGCGATGTGGATATTCTGGTCAATAACGCTGGCGGCCCACCTCCGGGCATGTGGACCGACTGGAACCGCGATGATTTCATCAAGGCGCTGGATGCCAATATGCTGACGCCCATTGCCCTGATCAAGGCGCTGGTGCCCGCGATGATGGCGCGGGGCTGGGGCAGGGTGGTCAACATCACCTCGCAATCGGTGAAATCCCCGATTCCGGTTCTGGGCCTGTCAAATTCCGCGCGCGCGGGGTTGACCGGCTATGTTGCGGGCACATCGCGGCAGGTGGCGGGCAAGGGCGTGGTCATCAACAACCTGCTGCCTGGCATTCATGACACCGACCGCGCAACGTCGCTTGATGGCGGCGTGGCCAAGGCGGAAGGTATCAGCATGGACGCAGCGCGGACAAAGCGGCAGGCAACCATTCCCGCAGGCCGCTACGGCACCGCGCAGGAATTTGGCGCGGCCTGTGCGTTCCTGTGTTCGCAGCATGCGGGGTTCATTGTCGGGCAAAACCTGCTGCTGGATGGTGGCGCGGTCAACAGCACATTATAAGCGCGCTTTTCACGCAGGCCCGTTTCTGGCCCCCCGCAACCGGGGCCAAGGCGCATATACAACCGCACGGGGTTTGTGCGCCCCTTCCTGCTTCAATCACGAAGGGGCGCACGCCGCGATGGTGGCCGAACGCGGGCCTGTGTCGGAATGTCGGCTGAAAAGCGGCATTCCTTGCGTGCATTGCGCGCTTTGGATGTGCCAGGATGTGGCTGGCGCGGATGCGTGTGGCGCACACCGTTATTCCCTGCAAAACATGCTGCGATCCAGAAACCTGTTTTTGCGTGCAGGTGGGTTCGGGTCAAAAGTGGATCATGAAACTTCACATTGTCATTGTCGAACCGGATCAGGGCGGCGTGGGGCTGATGACGGAGAGCCCGCGCCCCCTGGACCACTCGATGGGCAGATCAATCTTGCTGCAAAAGGATTTGGGGGCGCGCGGAATTGCGGTGCAGTGCAAAGGGCCATTGCACTTGTGGGTGCAGGCTCCGGGGCAAGTTGGAAACCACGAGGTCATTTTTATACGCCAGCCAAAGCAGGAAAACGCCCCTCAGGGCGCGGATCATATTGCGTGCATCACGCTGATTTGAAATTCGTTCACGCGCATCGCAATCTTGGCTTGCATTCCATTCCGACGTTACGCTACACGGCACATGCCGGAGAGGTGGCCGAGTGGTCGAAGGCGCACGCCTGGAAAGCGTGTAGGCGGGAAACCGTCTCGCGGGTTCGAATCCCGCTCTCTCCGCCACTTTCAGATACTGAATTCGACCAGGGGCCCCGATTGGGGCCTTTTTTCTTTTGGTTTCAAAGGGCGTTGGTAGGGCCATCCGCCCTTCGGAGACTGGGCGCTTGACGCAGAACGGGTCTCCGAATGGCCTGCGTCTCTCTTTGAACGCCCCTCGACGGTCACGGGACGGCGCGAAACATCCTAGCATTTCCAATGGGTTGCCCCGTTCAGGGGTTCGCCCCGTTCGCGAGTTAATCCGGTGACGGAGACGGACACGAAGGCGCAGGGCGGCCAGAAGGACGGCTCCGTGGCGGCCGATCGCCAAGTCCGGCGGAAGCGTCCGAAGCGAGCCAAGGCCCTGCCGGAAGTCTCTGATGACAAACAGACTTCGTGCCCTTAGCCTGGCGCAATGTCGAATGGTCCCTGGACGGATGAAGAGAACGACCTGATCGTCGCGGATTACTTCGCGATGCTGGCCGACGACATCTCCGCGCGCCGCTACAGCAAGGCCGAACACCGCCGCGCACTCCTCCCGCTGCTGAACAACCGGTCCGAGGGGTCCGTCGAGTTCAAGCACCAGAACATCAGCGCGGTGCTGAAGGGGCTCGGCGAGGACTGGATCCCCGGCTACAAGCCCGCGTTCAACTTCCAGATGACCCTGGTGGATGCCGTGGCGCGGTGGCTGGCGCTGAACCCCGCCTGGCTCGGGCGCGAACCTGGCCTGCAACCCGCAAGCGGTTTGCGCGAGGCGGCGCAGATCTGGGTGGGGCCGCCGCCGACGCTGTCGAACCAGCCGCCGCCGCAGGAGCTGGAGCAGATGCTGCACATCGCCCGCAAGTTCGATGTGGCGGGTCGGGACGAGCGCAACCGGGCCCTCGGCCGCGCGGGCGAGGAGCGCGTACTGGCGCATGAGCGCGCGGCCTTGCGGACGGCAGGACGGGACGATCTGGCGCGCAAGGTGCGTTGGGTGTCGGAGGAAGATGGCGATGGCGCGGGCTATGACATCGCGAGTTTCGCCCCGGACGGGCTCCCGCGGCTGATCGAGGTCAAGACGACGAACGGATGGGAACGTACGCCCTTCCACATCACCCGCAACGAGCTGGCCGTAGCCGAGGAGCGGCGGTCGGAATGGCGTCTGTTCCGGCTGTGGAATTTCTCCCGCGAGCCGAAGGCGTTCGAACTGCTCCCGCCGCTGGACGCCCATGTCTCACTGACGGCAACGTCATTTCAGGCGAGTTTTCACTGAGGCTCAGTCGAACACCTGCCCCGGCTGTTCGTGCCACGGCAGGGCCGCGACATCGGTCAGTTTCAACAGGGTCACGGCGGGCACCTCGCGCTTGTAGACCAAGCGCTTGAGGACCCCCGGCGCGAGATAGGCGAGCCGCAGCTGTCGACTGACATGGCGTTCGGCCAGCCCCACGGCTTTCGCCAGATCGGTGACCGTGTTGAATTCGCCAGCTTCCATGCGCCGCCGCCAGCCCCATGCCCGACCGATGGCGCGCAAGATATGCGGATCCTGCGTCCGGTCTTCGCTGGGCAGATAGGTGGCAGGCGGCATGATCTTCGGCCGCCCGTTCTTTTTGCGCACCTTGAGCGGCACGAAGATCTGGATGGACTCGTCGGGTTTCATCATTTCGCCGCCACCTTCTTTCGTGGGGCCATCATGTCGCGCATGACGCCCGAAACGCCGTTGGTCCGGACATCGATCACCAGACCTTCTGACGTCACGGTGACCCGGCGCACAAGCAACTGCACGATCCGGGTGTGCTCCGCAGGGAACAGCTGGCCCCAGACGTCATCGAACGTCTGCAGCGCGGAGATCACGTCGGCCTCGGCGAAGGCGTGACCCTCGCGCGCCAAGTGGGCGATGACCTGCGCCGTGATCGAGGGCGCGCGCATCACCCGCCGCAACTCGGTCACCACGGCCGCTTCCACGAGGTCGGCAGGAAGACGGCGCGGGATGCCCTCATCGCTGGGTTCGCGGTTTTTGATGACGTCCATCGAGACGTAGTACCGGTATCGCCGCCCGCCCTTCTTGGTGCTGCTCGGGGTCATGGCGGCGCCCGTGGCCGTGAAGATCAGGCCCTTGAGCAGCGCTGGCGCCTGCGCGCGGGTGTTGTTGGCCCGCTTTCGCGGGCTCTCGCGCAAGATGGCATGGACCTGATCCCACAGTTGCTCGTCGATGATGGCCTGATGTTCGCCGGGATAGGCCTTGCCCTTGTGGACCGCGTCGCCGCGATAAACGCGGTTCACCAGCACCCTGTAGAGATATCCCTTGTCGACCAAGGTGCCCTGCTTGTTGCGGAGCCCTTTGCGGCGCAGTTTGCGCGCCAGCACGGTCGCTGAGCCGACCTCGACGAACCTCTCGAAGATGCGCCGCACGGTGGTGGCCTCGTCTTCATTCACCACGAGTTTGCGGTCCTTCACATCGTACCCGAGCGGGACATAGCCGCCCATCCACATGCCTTTCATGCGGGAGGCGCGGACCTTGTCGCGGATGCGCTCTGCCGTGACCTCGCGCTCGAACTGCGCGAAGCTGAGCAGGATGTTCAGCGTCAGCCGCCCCATGGATGTCGTCGTGTTGAAGGACTGCGTGACCGACACGAAGGTCACGCCGTTGCGGTCGAAGACTTCGACCAGCTTCGAGAAGTCCATCAGCGACCGCGACAGGCGGTCGATCTTGTAGACGACCACCACATCGACCAGACCGTCCTCGATGTCGGCCAGAAGCTGCTTGAGGCCGGGCCGTTCCAGCGTCCCGCCCGAGATGCCGCCGTCGTCATACTGATCGCGGACCAGCACCCAGCCCTCGGAACGCTGGCTGGCGATGTAGGCCTCGCAGGCCTCTCGTTGGGCGTGCAGGCTGTTGAACTCCTGCTCCAGCCCTTCCTCGGACGACTTGCGCGTGTAGATGGCGCAACGTTGGCGCCGGATGGGATGTGCACGCTGATCCATCAATCATTCCCCCGCTTTCGTTCGCGCAACCCGAAGAAGCGGTAGCCATTCCAGCGTGTTCCGGTGATCGCCCGCGCTATCGCGGACAAGGATTTGTACGGTCGCCCCTGCCACTCGAATCCGTCCCGCAGGACCGTGATCGTGTGCTCGACCCCGTTCCATTCGCGGATCAGCCTCGTGCCGACCACGGGATTGCGAGGATCGGCGATCTGGCTCTTGCGTGTCAGGGTGCCGCTGACCTCGTCGACCAGCAGCTCCAGCATGCGCCGGGTTTCGCGATCAGGACCGCCATACGTCAGCTCCTGGATGCGGTAGGCCAACCGGCTCTCTAGGAACGCCCGGCTGTTGTTCGGCGCCGCCGTGGCAAAGATCGTCTGCCACTCCGCCTTCAACTGGGTGACGGACATGGACTTCAGCGCGGCCAGGCGCGCGGGGATGGGATCGGGCTTCGTCATGCGTTTCTCCGGTGAGTTGGAGTTGCATGACGGCATTGGTCGTCGGGATAGTGTAGGCAACGTTCTCCAGTATTGTCAGATACTTCGCGCACATCCTGCCCGAGCAGCCGAACCAGCCCGAGCGCCAGCAGGCCGCACAGTTCAGTGCGGCGCTCGGCGGGGGTCATCTGGTCGACCGGGAGCGGATCGGGGCGTTTCATGTCTCGGTTGCCTGTTTTGTTGGTGTGCTACCGATCAAAAGCCACCCAACTGTCCGAGGTGGGACATCTCAGCGGAACGGGATGCGGAAATGCGAACAGGGAGAGAACATCAGGGCTTGCCGATCACGGATTTGTCCGTGATTGTCGAAGGTTGAATCAATCGAGAGCAGTAGTTCATTGAGGTGAGTTCATGGCGCGCAAAGCATCCCCGATCGGTCCGCATGTTCTGGCGCTGATCGAGGATGCGCGCGTCGACCTCGCCCGAGCTGCCCTTGCCGTGCGCGAGGGCGACAATGAGCCGGAATTCAAGCTGCCTGAGGACGTTCCAGACC
>NZ_JBQTCF010000067.1:0-7467 GCF_052379845.1 Roseinatronobacter sp. NSM
GACGTTGTCCGAGACGACACAGGCCGGTTTTCCATAGATCCGGACCAGCGCATCCAGTTCCCGCGCAACTCGTGCGCCAGAGATGCTCGTGTCGACAACCAGGCCGAGGTTTTCGCGGCAGCAATCGTCGTTCACCGCCAGAATGCGGAATTTGCGGCAGGCCCCGAACGTGTCGGACAAGAAGTCCAAGGACCAACGCTGGTTTGGCCGCAGCGGCACTGGCATTGGTGTCCGACTGCCGCGTGCCCGCTTTCGGCCTCGCCTGCGGCGCACCGACAGCCCTTCTTCGCGGTAAATCCGGTAGAGCTTCTTTTCGTTCATCACCATGCCCTTGCGCTCCAGCATGATACCAATGCGCCGATACCCAAACCGACGCCGCTTCTCGGCGATCTTGTTCATTTCCACACGGATTTCCGGGTTATCGGGCGGCCTCTCGCGCCGCACCGTCTTCGGATCAACACCGATCAAGACGCAGGCCCGGCGCTGAGAGATCGGATGATCCTTCATCGCCTGCAGCACTGCCTCCCGCCGTTGCATCCTTCACCATGGTGCTTGAACCAGTGGCGCACCATCGCTCAGCGTCAGGGCTTTCCCAGCAAATCCTTCAGCACAACATTGTCGAGCATGGTATCCGCCAGCAAACGCTTCAACTTCGCGTTCTCGTCCTCGAGCTGCTTCAGCCGCTTGGCATCCGACAACTCCATCCCGCCATACTTGGCCTTCAGCTTGTAAAAGGTTCGGCAGACTCTATATCAGTTTGAGGGAACTTCCGGGGGGCAGGTCAGCGCCAAGCTGAGCAAAGCAGCAATAGCTTGCTTTGATTGGGATGCAGTATTCACCGCTGTTCAAGAGTGCAAGCTTCTGAAAAGCTGGAGTAATTTGAGAGTTGACCGGGAGCGCCTATCCCAATTCTGCCTTGGCGATGACAGCTGGTACACTCTATTGATCCCCTAGGCGGAGCTTGAAGTGGCGGGATTTTCAGACGTCATGCGCCAGCAAGACATCATGGTTCAGCTGCTCACCGACTGTACCGACCGGTTCTATCAGGGACTGAAAGCGGCGTATGAGGGCGAATTCTACGCCGTAACACCCGTCACAGAGGACTCGGGCTCGATTATCAAACTATACCAGTTCGAAATCGAAAACACCGATGTTGGCCTTGAGTACAAGACAAAACTCGAGGCTCTTTCCGCCCTCGTCGCCTCAGGAACGATCGGCGAAGCCAGCAAGTGGAACGCACCTCATATGGTCGCGATCAGCTTTGGCCAGCACCTGTACTACCCCCTGCTCTCTCCCATCAAGGATGCGGTCGTACCACTGAAGATGCGACCAATGGCGCTTGGCGAGCCAAGCGAAGTGCAATTTGTCGAGGACGTGATGGCGTTCTACGACTCCCCTTCGGGGAAAGAGAGGCTGCGGGGTTTCAGCCTTTACCTGCTGCGCAATGCTGACAATCGTGCCAAGGGGCTCGGCTTTGCTCTGGCAGGCAACTTCTATCCTGACTGCTGCTGTGGCTGGTGGACGACAAAACCGGCAAGCAGTGGCTGTCTTTCATCGATCCGAAGGGTATTCGAAACCTGAACATTTCGGACCCGAAGTTTGGATTACATAAGGAAATCAAGCAGATCGAAAAACAACTGGGTGATGGGATGATTAGCCTCAACTCCTTCATCCTGTCCGTCACGACCTTCAATGACCTGCTCAATGTCACGGGGTCGACCACCAAATCGGACCTGGAAGATCGAAATGTTCTTTTCATGGACGACGGCGGGCCGACATATCCTGACAAACTGCTGGCCAAAGCGCTCGCTTGATCTCGGATCGCTTTGATGTGCCCCCTTCCCATGGTTCCTCCCGAGCCAGATCGGTATGTCGGTCGACTTTTTAACGCTTACTTCTATGGTCCCGTGATCAACCGAACCTACGCAGATATGGCCGCGCATTGCGACACGGCCGTTGTCCCGGCCAGGCCATATAAACCAAAGGACAAAGCGAAGGCAGAGGCCGGGGTGCTCTTGGCTGATCGCCGGACTGGATACTGGCACGGCTGGCCGGATACCCCGGAACAGGTGGCCGCATGTTGTCGGAATGGGTGGCCGGATCCTCCGGAATACGCATCGACGGCTCGCCATGCTGGAAAATTGGGCTGAAGGATATGGGTGTGCCCTTTGATGAACTGGTCGCCCCGAAACGCAAGGTGTATCCGTCATCTGTCACCCGCAAAGGCAATGCCGCTGGCTTGTATGCCGGGGCAGTTGTGGTGTTTGTAAGTGCTGGACGTAATCTCCCCAAAACGGCTGGAAGAAAATTCCCCACTTCGCGGATTCGGCGATCAGCCGTGAAGGTGATTGGCACCTCCGTTTTTTGGCGGCCGACCACGGCGTTTCGGCGGTGGCGGCGGTGTGATGTTGGCATGTGCGCGGGTGTGTTCCGGGATCAGGTCGGCATGGTGCCGGAGCCGGTAGCTGGCGCCCTCAATTTGGACCACGACAGCATGATGCAGCAGGCGATCCGGCATTTACAGTGTTCACAGGCGCATTGGGCCTGTCACGCGAGGCTGCGGCCGATCTGGCCGCACAATCCGGGATGACCGTGAAAGCTGGTGTCACCCGGCTGACCACCTATCTGGTGGTGGGGGATCAGGATCTGACCGTGTTAGGCGGGCACTCCGGAAGCAGCAAGCACCGCAAAGCTGAGGAAATGCAGGCCGCAGGCCACCCGATCCGGATCATCGGCGAGACCATGTTCAAGGCAGTGGTAGGGGGGTGATGTGAAATAGGCAGCGGATGGCGGATCTTTGTGATCGAGGATGAGCCTGTTTTGCGGCTGGGAACGTGGGTGGTGGCGTGGCAGTTGTCCAGTTTTCTTGCTTTGGACATCGACGTGGAGGGCGGGTAGCGGTCGTTCGTTTCTTGTTCGCACAGCTCGCCTTGGAGAGGAGAAGCGGGCATTCAACTCCGAATGATTTTAGCCTCGATGCGACACCCTGTATCGGCCGCCGTATTTTGCGGGTGAGAAACGAACCGAAATCATGAACATTCAGCGTTTCTTTGCTTTGGCGATGTCCGCACCGATGCCATGGTATCGGCCGATGCTTTGAAGCCTCAGACGCGAAACCCGTGATAGGTAATCCGTCGCAATACCCATTCGAAGGGGCCAAGCGCGAAGCGGGAACGCCAGATCAGCAACGCCCCAATCAGACCTGACGTTACGGCAACGCCAATGATGATGGCGGTCAGCCGGTCCACAGAATTCCAGAGGCCCAGCCCGTAGCCCGAGAAGATTGTCGAAAGGATGATCGACTGGCCAAGATAGATGCTCAGGCTCGATCCGCCCGCAGCAAGCGCCTGCGCCACGATCGGCCCCGGCGGGCGTGACAGCGCAGCGATCAGGCCGAGATAGCCGAGCGTGGCGATCGGCGCGGCGGCGACCGTCAGAACAGCACCGGGCACCGGCGGCCCCCATTGCCCGAGCGCAGCCCCAACCAGCCCCAGCACCACACCCGGCCCAAGGCACCAGCGCCGCGCGCGCCGCCAGAGCGGATGACCCGCGTCGTCGATCATGCCCGACTTCACTGCCGCCAGACCAAGGCAGAACCAGCCGAGCGCTGCGGTGCCCTGAATCACGAGGAAGAACGGCATGATGACGGCAAAGCCGATGCTGCGAAGCATGACCGCCTCAAGAAAGCCGCCCTCGGTCAGGATCGCACGCTCCATTGCAACTATGTCCGCCGGTGTCTGTGGCGCGGCGAGCAGCAGCACTGGGGCGATAAGGGTTTGCACAATCAGCAACGCCGCGCCGACCCGCACAAGGCGACCAACCTGCCAATCCCGGAACAGGTATAGGATCGAACCGGTGACTGCGTAGATCGTCAGAATGTCACCGGGAAAGAACAGGCAGCCATGCGCGACCCCAAGTGTCGCAAGGCCTATCATGCGGTTGCGGTAGACGCGTCCGAAGGGGAGCCCCTGCCGTGACGCCGAACGCATCAGGAACCCCAGCCCCACCCCGAACATGAAGGAGAAGAGGCCGTAGGTCTTGAGCAGCGCCAGCCCGTTGACCAGCCACAGGGTGATCGCGTCCAGGGGCGTCTCGGCAACCGGATCGGCGAACCCGTGCAGCGCAGAAAAGGCGATGTATTGGACGTTGACGACGACGATGCCGAACAGAGCGACAAGGCGCAGGTAATCGGGCATCAGGGCGCGCGCAGGTCCGGTCATGAGCGCGTGAACACCGAAAGCGCCAGCGTCAGCATCTCGCGGACGCGGGCAGGCTCTTCGCCGGACGCGCGTTGGGTGATGGCAAGCGCGATCTGCTCGCCCAGGTATTTCGCCCCAGCCTCGACAGACAGGCCATCCTGCCAGTCACCGGCGTCGCGGGCTGCCTGCAGGAAAGCGGCATAGGCTGCCCGCGCTGCCGCGTCGATCTCCTCCACGCGCGCCCTCGTGTCCGGCCCCAGCCGGTGCTTGCCCGCCCGCATCTTGTAGAACAGGCAGCCGGTTTCCAATCGCGGATCGTCGCTGGCAAAGTCGATCAGGGCGTCTAGCGTCTGGCGCAGCCCCGTCCCGGCATGCAGGATCACGAACATCTCTGACAGCACCTGTTCGGCATATCGGTCCAGCGCCGCGCGCGACAGCCCATCCTCGCTGCCGAACTCGCGATAAAGCGAGGGCTTCGAGATGCCCGCCATCTGACAGATCGCGTTGACCGACACGTCGGCGGGGTCGCTCTGCCAATAGGCTGTCATCGCCACGTCGAGCACTTGCTGGGCGTTCATCGTCCGCGGTCGTCCGCGCGCGGGTCCTTTATCGGTATCGCTCATTTTTATACCATCCGGTATTTTATGTCTTGACGGGGCGCATCCAATATTCGTACCAGTCGGTAACGAAACGTGCAAGCAGGAGAACGACCCATGTCCACACCCGACAGAACCATCGTCATCACCGGCGCCAGCAGCGGCTTTGGCGCGGCGGCCGTGCGGGCCTTTGCCGACCGGGGCGACCGCGTCTGGGGCACGATGCGCGACACGGGCGGCCGCAACGCCGCCAAGAAGGCCGAGCTTGAGGGCTATTCGCCGCGCATCACGATTGCCGAGATGGACGTCACCAGCGACGCCTCGGTCGCTGAGGGTTTCGCGGCAATTCTGGCCGAGGGCCCCGTCGACATCCTGATCAACAACGCGGGCATCATGTATATCGGCATGACCGAGGCCTATAGCGTCGCGCAGGCTGCGGAACAGATGGACACCAACTATTTCGGCGCCATCCGTGCCATGCAGGCGGTGCTGCCGTCGATGCGCGCGGCCGGGCGCGGCCTGATCATCAACACCAGTTCCATTGCCGGGCGGGTCTCGGTGCCCTTCTTCGGCACCTATTGCGCCACGAAACACGCGCTGGAGGCCTACAGCCAAAGCCTGCGCTACGAGGTTTCCCCGTTCGGCATAGACATCGCGCTGGTCGAACCGGGGCCGTTTCCGTCGAACCTGCTGGCCGCCGGAAAGCCGCCCGCCCGCGCGGATGTGCTGGCGTCCTATGGCGAGCTTGGCCAGGTGCCTTCGACCATGATCGCGGGGTTCGCCCAGATGCTGGCCAGCAGCGAGGCCCCCGACCCTCAATTGGTGGTGGACGCATACTTGTCGCTGGCCGACGCCACCCCCGGCAAACGGCCCACGCGCACAGTAGTAGGCATCACCTGGGGCGTCGATGAGGTGAACGCCTTCACCCAGCCGCGGCAGGACGCGCTGTTGAAAGAGATGCAGCTCGAAGGCGTGCTCGGCGGCGTTGACGCATGAGCGCACAACTATCCCACCCACTGAACAAGGACCCTATCAGATGAAAAAGACACTCCTGACCGCTGCCACGGCCACTGTCGTTGCCACCGGGGCATTGGCCGAAGACAGCATGTCCAACCGCGAAATCGTCGGCGCGTTCCTCGGTGCTGTGATGAGCGGTGACGTCGACACGATGCGTGAATTGGCGAACCCCGATTATATCCAGCACAACCCCTTCATCCCGACCGGGCTGGAGCCCTTCATCGGCCTACTGCCGGTGCTGGCAGAGGCCGGAACGACGGCTGAGAACATCCGCATATTCCAGGACGGCGATTACGTCTTCATGCACAATATCTGGCGCAATGCCGAGCCGTTCGGCGCCCCCGAGATGGTCGCGTTCGACATCATCCGCGTGGACCAGAACGGCATGGTTGCGGAACACTGGGATGCGCTGCAGCCTTTGGTCACCGAGACGGTTAGCGGCCGCAGCCAGACCGATGGCCCCACCGAGGTCACCGATCTGGACCAGACTGAGGCCCACAAGGCTTTGGCCGTTGCGCTGGTGCGGGATGTTCTGATGGGCGAGGACCCGTCGCGGATTACCGACTATATCAGCGCCGAGAGCTATGCCCAGCACAACCCCGGTATCGCGGACGGGCTTGAGGGCATCGTTGCGGCCGTCGAGGAGCTGACGGCGCAAGGCAACATGTTCCAATACACCGACATCCATGCCGTTCTGGGCGAGGGCAATTTCGTCCTGACCGTGAGCGAAGGCCAATGGAACGGCGGCACCCACGCCTTCTATGACCTCTTCCGGATGGAAGGCGGCATGATCGTCGAACACTGGGACGTGATCCAGCCCGTCCCGACCGAGGGCCTTGCCAATGACAACGGCATGTTCACCGGCTTTGACGGCGTTGGCCCGGAGCCGGTCGGGCAATAGTCCTCATCACGACATAGCCCCGCCAACAGGCAGAGCCCAAGCAGGCGGGACAGCTGTCTCGCCTGCCAATCGCAACCCATGCCCGCAATCAGAGAACAGCGCACGACTGGCCGGACGTCTGCCTGATGATCGAGAAAAGGAAACCGAATGCCCGCCGATGAACTGACACCTGAGAGCTTTCGCCAGCGACCGGACGTTGTTCGGGCGGTCGAAAATCCCCGCTCGCCGCGCAGCGTGCTCAACTACATGTGCGGCTGCGATACTGCTGACCCCGAAACCCGTGACAGCCTGAACCAGGACGAAACGGTGCGGCCCTTGATGATGATCTGGTTTCAAAGCGGCCGGGCCCTCGACGCGTTTTGCCAGCCCTTCGCGCCGGTTGTGCGCGAACTGAAGGCCGAACCACCAAGCTTGATCGGCGAAGACTGGGACAGCCTTGACGGCGCAGTGGCCAAGGTACTGCTGGCCGATCAATTGTCACGATCCTGCTTTCGGGGCAGCGCCGAAGCCTTTTCCTATGATCAGATTGCGCGCGACCTGATGCGCACGCTGATGGCCCCGCAGAGGATCGACGACACGCTTACCCTGCCGGCGGCCATGCTCTATCTGCTTCCATGGGCGCTGGCGCATTCAGAAGACGTGGCGGATCTGGACCTTGCCTGCGACTTTGTCGATCTGGCCATCGCGGCCCATCCGAATTTCAGATTGTTCGTCGAGCGCAACAAACCGGCCATCGACCAGCACTGCCAGGTCC
>NZ_JBQTCF010000068.1:0-6851 GCF_052379845.1 Roseinatronobacter sp. NSM
TGAAGCTGCCCTTCGCCCTTGGACTAAGCCCGCGCTGTCGGCGGGCCGGGGTCTGCCGATCCGGCGTTATAGGGGTTCACTTTATGCACGCGGCATATTCCTGAATTCAATCGCTTGGCGCACCTTCAGGTCATCGGCAGGCCGCGGGCCGGCCCGCCGATGGCGCGGCGGCCTGCGGCCTTGATTCCGCGCCTTGGGACATTCCCAGTGTCGGCAAAAGGCCAAGAGCAGCGCCCAGCCTGTGCTGTATTTCAAATAGAAATGCGCCCCCCCCCAACACAACGCCCAAAGCAGCTTTTGCGCAGCGCGTGTCCAAATCCGTCGCTGTCAGCCGAACAACCTGTCCCGCACAAACAGGACCAGCCCCTGAAATGCCACAAGAACCAGCATAAGAATGCAGGCCAGAATCGCCATGCCGACCGCGAATTCGACCTTGTTTTGGTATAAGGCTGACCACTTCGTGCAGCTTCGCGCCCAGACTGGGGGAAATCCGCGCCCAAGGGCCGCGGGAGTGACGGTGGGCCGGGATATATCCGCGCAAAAATAACGCTTGCTGCAAAAACAATGCCTGTGCGATGTGTTTTGACAAACATAGCATCAGGAGAAGCGTATGCGGACTGCCGTGATCTGCCAGATGGCTGCCATTGCGATTGCGGGTTGGGCCGCAGTGGCCATGCCCGCGCGCGCTGTGGCAGCGGATGTCACGGTGTTTGCCGCAGCAAGCCTGACCAATGCGCTGGACGGGGTGGCCGCCGCCTGGACTGCCGAAACAGGGCTGTCTGTCGCGCCGTCCTATGCGGGGTCGTCCGCGCTTGCCCGCCAGATCCAGCATGGCGCCCCGGCTGATGTGGTGATCCTGTCCAGCGTGGACTGGATGGATGCGCTTGAACAGTCCGGCGATCTGCGCAGCGGCACGCGGGCGGATATTCTTGGCAATACGCTGGTGCTTGTTGCCCATGGCCGCGATGTGGCCCCCGTTGCGCTTGATGCCACGCTGGACATGGCGGGCCTGCTGGGGGACGGGCGGCTGGCCATGGCGCTGGTGGATGCAGTGCCTGCGGGTATTTATGGCAAGCAGGCGCTGACATCGCTGGGGCTTTGGGACCATGTGGCCCCGCTGGTGGCGCAATCTGACAATGTGCGCACTGCGCTGTCCTTTGTTGCGCGCGGCGAGGCGCCGTTGGGCATTGTCTATGCCACAGATGCGGTGGTGACGGACAATGTCACGGTCATTGGCAGTTTTCCGGCAGACAGCCATGCGCCAATCACCTTTCCCGCCGCGGTTACAGCCCAGTCCGCCAGCCCCCATGCGCAGGCGTTCCATGAATATCTGACATCCGGGACCGCCCGCGCCATCTGGGCACAGTTCGGTTTCCGTGTCTTGCGCTGATGGGGGGGGAATGGGCAAACTGGCTTGGCCCCGCCGAATGGCAGGCCGTGCGGCTGTCGCTGCGCGTGTCCTTCTGGGCGACACTGTGCAGCCTGCCGCTGGGGGTGTTGGTGGCCTATGCGCTGGCGCGGTGGAACTTCTGGGGCAAGCAGGTTCTGAACGGCCTTGTTCACCTGCCGTTGATCCTGCCGCCGGTGGTGACGGGGTATTTGCTGCTGATGGTGTTCGGGCGTCGTGGGGCGGTGGGGCAGGTTCTGGACCAATGGTTCGGCATTGTGCTGTCGTTTCGCTGGACGGGCGCCGCTGTGGCGGCCGCGATCATGGCATTCCCGCTGATGGTCCGGGCCATCCGGCTGGCGATTGAGGGCGTGGACCCCAAACTTGAAGCCGCCGCCAGCACGCTGGGCGCATCAAAACTGTGGGTATTCGTCACTGTCACGCTACCGCTGATTTTGCCCGGCATCATTGCGGGGGCCATTTTGGCATTTGCAAAGGCGATAGGCGAATTCGGCGCGACAATCACCTTCGTGTCAAACATTCCCGGCCAGACGCAGACAATCCCTTCTGCGATATATGCGTTCTTGCAGGTGCCCGGCGGCGAAAACGCGGCAAGCCGCCTTGTCATCATTGCGGTGGTCATTGCGATGGCCGCCCTTGTGGTGTCGGAAGTTCTGGCGCGGCGGGTGGCGAAACGGGTGTCGGGGTCATGACGCTTTCAATCGCTATTCAGCACAGCTTCAAGGGTTTCGCGCTGGACGTCAGCTTTCAGGCACCACCGGGGGTGACAGTGCTGTTTGGCCCGTCGGGTTCGGGCAAAACCACCTTGATCAATGCTGTGGCGGGGCTTTTGCGCCCCGATTGCGGGCGCATTGCGGCGGGGGATTGGGTGCTGATGGATACGCAGGCGCGCCAGTTCCTGCCCCCGCACCGGCGCAGGCTGGGCTATATCTTTCAGGAAGGGCGTTTGTTTCCGCATCTTAGCGTGCGTCAGAACCTTGCCTACGGGCGCTGGTTCGCGCCGCGCCATGCGCGCAGCGAACCTGTGGCGCATGTGGTGGAGATGCTGGGCATCGGCCACCTTCTGGACCGCCGCCCCGGCGCACTTTCGGGCGGCGAGAAGCAGCGCGTGGCCATTGGCCGCGCCCTGCTGGCCGCGCCAAAGCTTATTCTGGCAGATGAACCACTGGCCGCGCTGGATGAGGCGCGCAAGGCTGAAATCCTGCCCTATTTTGAACGCTTGCGCGACGAGGTGTCGGTGCCGATTCTGTATGTCAGCCATTCCCCTGCAGAAGTTGCGCGGCTGGCCACAACCGTGGTCGCCCTGAAGGCGGGCAGGGTGGCGGCCATTGGCCCCGCCGCGCAGGTGCTGGGCGATGTGGATGCGGTGGGCGCGCGGGGCGCTGCCTCGGTTCTGGGGGCGCGGGTGGTGGGCCATCATGATGACGGGTTGACCGAACTTGCCACGGCCGGGGGGGCGTTGTGGCTGCCGCGTCTGGACGCCGCGCCCGGCGCGGCGATCCGCCTGCGCATTGCCGCGCATGACGTAATCTTGTCGCGCGACCGTCCAACAGGCTTGTCGGCGCTGAATATTCTTGCCGGAACGATCCGCGACATTCATCTGGGCACTGGTCCCGGCGCACTGGTCACGCTGGCGTTCGGGGATGACAGGCTGACAGCGCGCATCACACGACGATCCGCCACGGCAATGGGCCTCGCCCCTGGCCAGCCCTGTCATGCGGTTCTGAAATCCGTTGCGACTGCCCCCGAAAATGTGGGCACCGGCTGATATAACAGTGCGCCCCGCGCCGCGCATTGACTCGGGCGCATGCTTGCATGTGGCACGGCCTTTCTACGCAGTGCCGCGCGGTTTCAGGGTGACCCTGTTCAGCACCTGCGGCAGGGTTTCGGGCAGATCCTCGGCAATCAGTCCCGCGCCAAAATGTAACGCGGTTTCTACATGCAGCCATGCCGCCGCGCAGGCCGCATCGAAGGGCGCAACCCCGCGCGCCAGCAACCCCGCAATCATGCCCGCCAGCACATCGCCTGATCCTGCCGTGGCCAGCCATGGCACTGCGCGGTCATAGGCCGCGCCGTTCAGCGCACAGCGCCCGTCCGGCGCGGCAATCACGGTGTCCGGGCCTTTGAACACCACCACGCACCCCGCGCGCCGGGCGGCGTCATATGTTGCATCGCGCTTGGAATAGGCCGGGCCGCGTGTCGCCGCATTTTGCAGTTTTGCTGCAATATCAGGAAACAGGCGCGCAAATTCGCCCGCATGCGGGGTCAGGACCGTTTGCGGTCCAAGCGCGTCAAACCCTGCCGCGCCCTGCGCCAGCAGTGTCAGGGCATCGGCATCAAGGACAGTGGGCCTGTTTGCATCCAGCACAGCGCGCAATACGCCCGCCTCGCGCGGGGACACGCCGCCGCCCGGCCCAAGGCACAGCGCAGTCACGCGCGCGTCTTGCAAAAGCTGGCTTACCGCGTCCGCGTCCCGCACCGCGCGCAGCATCACGGCATCCAGACGGCAGGCGTTTTCTTGCAGGGCAGCAGGCGGGCAGGCCAGTGTCACCACGCCCGCGCCCATGCGCAACGCGGCGCGCGCCGCAAGGCGGGCCGCCCCCCCTTTGCCCACTCCCCCCGCCAGAACAAGCGCGTGCCCATGCGTGTATTTATGCCCCGCGCCCCGTTTGCCCAAACCTGCGGCAAGGCTGTCGGTCAACAGGTTGGTCTGGTGGGCATGGCCGCTGTTTTGTCCCAACCCGATATCGGCAACGACAAGCGCGCCGCAGTGCTGTGGCCCTTGGGCCAGATAATGCCCGATCTTGGCGCGGTGGAATGTCACCGTCAGCTCGGCGGGCAGCGCATATCCCAACGCGCGCCCGCTATCCAGACACACCCCGCTGGGCGCATCAACCGCCACCCGCCCCCGTGCAGGCCGCTGGTCCAGTTGCGCAAGCGCTGTGGCAAGCGGTTCGGGCAACGCACGCGTCAGGCCGGTGCCAAACAGCGCGTCAATGACGAAAGCCTCCGGGGGCAGCATGTCTGCCACAGCCGCCGTCAGCGCATGAACCGCGCCCATTCGCGCCCATCTGTCATAGTTGTGACGCGCGTCGCGGGGCAGGGTGTGCGCGTCGCCATACAGGCACACAGTGACGCGCCAGCCGCGTTCGGCCAGCAACCGCGCCACAACAAAGCCGTCGCCGCCGTTATTGCCCGGTCCGCACAAAATTAGGGCAGTGCAGGGGGAATCGTGGTGAATGTTCCAATGGTCCAGCAGGGCGCCCACCACCTTCTGGCCCGCATGTTCCATCAATTCCAGTCCCGTCACCGCGCCAGAATCGATAGCGGCACGTTCAACGGCGCGCATTTGGGCGGATGTCAGTATTTCGACCATTTTTGCGAACCTACTTTTTACAAACTGCATAAAAATAATGCGCATTGACTATTATTTGTGCTGCAGTGTTGATTGGGTGTTTTGTTCCTTCCAAGTTCCAGTCTATCAGATTGTGAGGAAGGTCTGAACATGATCTGAACAAGGCAAGCCGGACGAGGGCTTCAGGAAACGAAAAGGCGAGGGCATGAAAAAGATCGAAGCGATCATCAAACCGTTCAAGCTTGATGAGGTCAAGGAGGCGCTGCAAGATATTGGCGTTCAAGGGTTGTCGGTTCTGGAGGTCAAGGGATTTGGCCGTCAGAAAGGGCATACTGAACTGTATCGCGGCGCTGAATATGTGGTCGATTTCCTGCCCAAGGTGAAAGTCGAGATTGTTTTGCCCGATGATCAGGTTGATGAGGCTATTGAAGCCATCATTGCCGCTGCCCGCACCGAAAAAATTGGTGATGGCAAGATTTTCGTTTCACCGGTGGAGCAAGCGATCCGCATTCGCACTGGCGAAAGCGGGGATGACGCGCTCTGACCTGATGCAGTTTAGCGGGGCCTTGCGCCCCGGACCCAATTCCCAAAGAAAAGGAAAAAGACATGAGTTCTGCTGACGTTCTCAAGCTTATGAAAGACGAAGATATCGCCTATCTTGATATCCGCTTCACGGACCCGCGCGGGCGCATGCTGCATGTGACCATCGTTGGCGATCTGGTGGATGAAGATTTCCTTGAAGAAGGCTTCATGTTTGACGGATCGTCCGTGCCGGGCTGGAAGGGGATTGAAGCATCCGATATGAAATTGGTGTTCGATCTGGACAGTGTCTATGTCGACCCGTTCTATGCGGAAAAAACGCTGGCGATTCACGCGTCCATCGTGGAGCCCGACACCAATGAGCCGTATGAGCGCGACCCGCGCGGCACCGCAGAAAAGGCCGAGGCCTATCTGAAATCTTCAGGCATTGGTGATGCGGCCTATTTCGGCCCGGAAGCGGAATTCTTCGTGTTCGACAGCGTGAAATTCAGCGACAAGATCAACAAGGTCAGCTTCGAGGTGGATGCCGAAGAAGCCGCGTGGAATTCCGACACCGATTATGACACTGGCAATACCGGCCACCGTCCCGGCGTCAAGGGCCACTATTTCGCGATGAACCCGATGGATGCCAATCAGGACATGCGTTCTGAAATGTTGACCACCATGAAAGACATGGGCATGAAGGTCGACAAGCACCACACCGAAGTGGCGTCCGCACAGCATGAACTTGGCCTGATCTTCGGATCGCTGACCAAGCAGGCTGACGAAATCATGAAATACAAATATGTCGTGCGCAACGTCGCTGACGCCTATGGCAAAACGGCAACCTTCATGCCGAAACCCGTCAAGGGCGATAACGGGACCGGCATGCATGTGAACATGTCCATCTGGAAAGATGGCAAGCCGTTGTTTGCAGGCGATAAATACGCTGACCTTAGCCAGGAAGCGCTGTGGTTCATTGGCGGCATTCTGAAACATGCCAAGACGCTGAACGCGTTTACCAACCCCACAACCAACAGCTACAAGCGCCTGATCCCCGGGTTTGAAGCGCCTGTTCTGCGCGCATATTCCGCGCGCAACCGGTCGGGCTGCATTCGCATTCCATGGACCGAAAGCCCCAAGGCCAAGCGCGTGGAAGCCCGCTTCCCCGACCCCTCGGCCAACCCTTATCTGGCATTTGCGGCCCTGCTGATGGCTGGTCTTGACGGTATCAAGAACAAGATCGATCCCGGCCCCGCGTCTGACAAGGACCTGTATGATCTGCCACCCGAAGAGTTGGAAGGCATCCCCACAGTTTGCGCAAGCCTGCGTGAAGCGCTGGAAAACCTTGCTGCGGATCATGACTTCCTGCTGGCTGGTGATGTGTTCACCAAGGACCAGATCATGGCCTATATCGATCTGAAATGGGAAGAAGTGTATGCCTATGAGCACACACCCCACCCGATCGAATATGCGATGTATTACAGCTGCTGATCGGGTGTTCCCGTAGGGAAAGCCCCCGCGCATGCGGGGGCTTTTTTTGTTGGCGGAACTGGCGTGTGCTGTGGT
>NZ_JBQTCF010000069.1:0-6570 GCF_052379845.1 Roseinatronobacter sp. NSM
ACCCCCGTCCACTTCCGGTATCAAAGCCCCTGAAAAGCACGGGTTATACGTTGTGAAAGCACACATCCAGCGCCGTGACGCCCCCCCCCCCCGCCCCACACGCCCAACTGTTGCGCTAACTTGATCTTGATCAATGACAGCATTGGCGCATTGCAAATAATACACCTGCAAAGGTCATGTTTTCGGCACAGGCCCTTGGCTGCGTGTCACCTTGCCGATAGGGGGAATTCCTGAATGCGTCTGACAACCCGCACCAATCTGGCCCTGCGCACCTTGATGTTCTGTGCTGTCAATCAAGACAGGCTGGTGCGCAAGCAGGACGCCGCACAAGCCATCAACGCCTCGGAAAACCACTTGGCACAGGTTATCAACAAACTGGGTCAGGACGGGTTTATCACCACGCTGCGCGGGCGGCATGGCGGGTTCCATCTGGCGCGCGACCCATCATGCATCAGTGTGGGCGAGGTGTTTCGCGCCTTTGAATCCGGCCTGCCGTTTATGGAGTGTTTTTCAACCTCCAACACCTGCCCGTTGAAAGACCATTGCGTCATGCGCCCGCATTTGTCGCGCGCGATCGAATCCTTCTACAGCGCGCTTGATGATCTGTATCTGGCCGAACTGGTCCATTGCAATGCAGGGCTGGAAGCGATCCTGTCAGTAGAAGGGCCGCGCATTCCCAGACGCTGCGCCCCCGTCCAACCCGATGCATCCATGGGCACGCCGCTCATTGCGCCCGAACTTGTGGGCTAAGGCAGGTCGCTTGAAGACAACTGAACATGACATGCATCAAGGCGCGGCACGGCCAACCCTGAAAACCCGGCAGGTTTGGGGCGAATGCCATCACCCTGTTGTCTGGCCTGACAGCGCAACAGCAGACTGCGCGGCGCGGATAAATTCAGCCATGCGCGCGGCATCCTTCACACCGGGGCGGGTTTCCACACCAGAAGACACATCCACCTGACGCGCCCCTGTCAGCGCGATGGCCTGCGCAACATTGCCCGCCTCCAACCCGCCTGCCAGCATCCAGGGGCAGGCCCAGCGCCGTCCGGCAATAAGGTTCCAGTCAAAACTTAGCCCGTTGCCCCCCGGCAGCGTTGCTGCCTGCGTTGGCTTTGCATCCACCAGAAGCTGGTCGGCAACACCGCCATAAATGTCCAGCGCCGCCAGATCATCAGCTCCGGCCACGCCGACGGCTTTCATCACTGGCAACCCGAACCGCGCGCGCAGCGCCGCAACACGGGCGGGGGATTCATGGCCATGCAACTGCAACATGTCCAGCGGCACCTGTGCGACCAGTTCCGCCAGCATGTCATCATCACCATCCACTGTCAGCGCGACCTTGGCCACGCCTTCGGGCACAGCCAGCGCCAGCGCGCGCGCCTGCGCAAGGGACACATGGCGCGGCGATTTCGGGAAAAACACGAACCCCACATAGCGCGCGCCCGCATCAACTGCAGCGCGCATATGGGCAGGATCGGTCAATCCGCAAATCTTCACATGAACCGCGTCCGGCATGCGCCCCCCCCCCCGGCAATCAGTTTCAATCAGTTTCAGCGCGCGTCAAGAACGGCAAGCACATCATCCTTGCGGGTTTGCGGCGCGATGGTTTCCACCCGCCGCAGGTCCGCACGCAAGGCATCAGCCTCGCGGCGGGCGCGTGACGCGTCACGCCGATACCCGTATTCCCGCACCCATTCCCACACGAAGCCCAGCAGCAACCCAAACCCCACCGCCAGCCCAAGGATCATGAACAATGGCAGCGTCATCGACAGGTTGAACCCCATCAGCCCCGCCAACACATCCGGCAGCAACTGCACCGTGACGACTGCCCTGTTGGCAAGGGCCAATGTCACCAGCACCAAGGCAATAAGCGCCAGCACACCATAACGCAGATAGGTCAACATTCCACTATTCCTCTATTCCATTCAGCCGGTCACGCAGCAGTTTTCCGGTTTTGAAAAAGGGCACGGCCTTTTCTTCCACTGTCACGCTTTCGCCTGTGCGCGGGTTGCGCCCCACGCGGGCATCGCGCTGTTTGACCGAGAACGCACCGAAACCGCGCAATTCCACGCGTTCCCCCCGCGCAAGGGCTTCGGTGATTTCTTCAAATATCGTGTTCACAATGCGCTCCACATCGCGTTGAAACAGATGCGGATTTTCTTCGGCTATTTTCTGGATCAGTTCCGAACGAATCATTTATGTTACCCCCGATCTTGTGTGCAGCGCGCCTGCGTCAGCGCGGACGTTTGCGCAGGCTATGGTATTTTTCCCGCGACTATAGGATGAAACGGTATTCGAAGGAATAACCAATAACCATTGAAAGCACCTGCTTTTGCAGCTTTTTATCCGCGATGGGCGACATTTGGCCAATCGCGGGCGCACGCGCGGTGGTCTGCCCCTTCCCTCTGGCGTGATGCTGGCGTAGGGCTGCGGGGAATGCCAAAAGGTGCCGCATATGTCAAAACGTCCCGTTATCCGCCTGAAACCCAAAGCCGAAGCGCGTGCCATTCGCCACGGTTTCCCATGGGTCTTTGCCAATGAACTGGTGACCGACCGGCGCACGCGCGCGCTGGCTGCGGGCAGTTTCGCCAATCTGGAAGATGCCGAGGGCAACGCGCTTGGCCTTGTCACCGTTAATCCGGTGTCGAAAATCATTGCCCGCATGATGGACCGCAACCCCGATGCGGATATCACACTGGACTGGCTGGCGGACCGTATCGCACGCGCGCAGCAGTTGCGCGACCGGCTGCATGACGCGCCCTTCTACCGGCTGGTCCACGCCGAGGCTGACGGCCTGCCCGGTGTCATCATTGACCGTTTTGGCGATGCGGCGGTCATCCAGCCCAATGCGGCCTGGGCAGAGGCGCATTTTGCCCTGCTCGCGCAGGCCCTGCAGCAGGTCACCGGCGTTTCGACGATTGTGAAAAATGCCAGCGGGCGGTCGCGTGCGCTGGAAGGGCTGGACGAAGAAACCGTGCTGCATTGTGGCAGTCTGGACGGGGCCGTGCCTGTGCAGATGAACGGCGCCACCTATATGGCCGATTTGCTGGGCGGGCAGAAAACGGGCCTGTTTTTCGACCAGCGCGACAATCACGCCTTTGCCGCGCGATTGGCCAGCGGCGCGCGTGTTCTGGATGTGTTTTCGCATGTGGGCGGGTTTGCACTGGCCGCGCTGGCGCAAGGGGCTGCATCTGCGCTGGCAGTGGACAGTTCCGCGCCCGCGCTGGAACTGGCACGGCAAGGGGCCGGTGCAAGCGGGCTGGCCGCGCATTTCCAGACCCGTCAGGGTGACGCCTTCGCGGTGATGGAAGCGCTGGCCACCGAAGGGGCGCAATTCGATCTGGTGGTCTGCGATCCGCCCGCCTTCGCGCCCAGCAAACCCGCGCTGGACAAGGGCTTGCGCGCCTATGAACGGGTTGCGCGTCTGGCTGCGCCGCTGGTGGCACCGGGCGGCTATCTGGGGTTGTGTTCATGTTCCCATGCGGCCGACCTGACAAGTTTTCGCAATGCCAGCGCGCGCGGGATCGGGCGGGCCGGGCGGCGCGCACAACTTATTCACACTGGCTTTGGCGGGGCAGATCACCCGCAATTGCCGCAACTGGCTGAAAGCGGGTATCTTAAGGCTGTCTTCTTCCGGCTGGACTGATGCGCGCGGTTCTGGATGCCTGCGTGCTGTATCCCACGGTGTTGCGCGAAATTCTTGTCGGCGTGGCCGCGCGCAACGGGTTTACGCCTGTGTGGTCGGCGCGCATACTGGCCGAATGGCAACACGCCGCAGCACGGCTGGGACCAGCGGGCGCGGTGATTGCGGCCGGGGAAATCGCGCAGTTGCGCGCCCTGTGGCCGATGGCTGAAATCCCTGCCGCGCCCGAACTGGAAGCACGGCTGGACCTGCCCGACGCGGCCGACAAGCATGTGCTGGCAACGGCCATATCCGCGCAGGCAGAGTGCATCATAACCTTGAACCTGCGGGATTTTCCGCGCCGCGCGCTGCAGGCGGAAGGGGTGCAGGCCCAAAGCCCCGATGCGTTCCTGATGGCGCTGTGGCTGGATGCGCCGCAATGTGTTGAACAGGCCGTTCACGCCGCGCGCACCGCAACCGAAGCCGCGTCCGGGCGGGCACAGCCCCTGCGCGCGCTTCTGAAACGTGCGAACCTGCCGCGTCTGGGAAAGGCGCTGCAATGATACGCCGCGCGCCGTTTCCGACAAATTCCCGCCTGCCCCTTGCAGCCCCCCAAGCGCAGGACTAAGATTCACGCAACCTATTTAAGTTATCACTGACCCGAACAGGTCCACACAAAGGCAGGCGCAATGCAAGACCCGATTGAAACCTACATGAACCTTGTCCCCATGGTCGTTGAACAGACCAGCCGCGGGGAACGGGCCTACGACATCTTCTCGCGGTTGCTGAAGGAACGTATCATCTTTGTGACCGGCCCTGTGCATGACGGCATGGCCAGCCTGATTGTCGCGCAATTGCTGCACCTTGAAGCGGACAATCCGTCCAAGGAAATCAGCATGTATATCAACAGCCCCGGCGGCGTCGTCACCTCGGGCCTGTCGATCTATGACACGATGCAATATATCAAACCCAAAGTGTCCACCCTTGTTGTCGGTCAGGCCGCCAGCATGGGGTCGCTTTTGCTGGCGGCCGGCGAAAAAGGCATGCGATTCTCCTTGCCGAATTCGCGCATCATGGTGCACCAGCCCTCGGGCGGGTTTCAGGGGCAGGCGACGGATATTTCCATCCATGCCCGCGAAATTCTGGAACTGAAGGAACGTCTGAACAAAATCTATGTGCGTCACACTGGCCAAACCCTGAAAAAGGTTGAAGACGCGCTGGAACGCGACAATTTCATGACTGCCGAAATGGCAAAGGATTGGGGCCTGATTGACGAAATCGTCACGTCGCGCGCCGATACTGCCAGCGCTTGACACAAATCCGGGGGGCAGTTGGGGATTTTTGTAAGGCTTTTTCACAGTTTTGCATTGTTCCTCCCCCCCGACTAACCTACCCTTGGGCCATATCAAGACCAACGCGAAAGGTCTGTTTTGGCCTACAGGTCCTTTTCGCAGTCAAGACCACAGAGGTATGTGATGGCAACATCGGAAAAAGACAGCAAGAACACCCTTTATTGTTCCTTCTGTGGCAAAAGCCAGCACGAAGTGCGCAAACTGATCGCAGGGCCGACAGTATTCATCTGTGATGAATGTGTTGAGCTGTGCATGGACATCATCCGCGAGGAAACAAAAACCGGCGGACTGAAAACCACCGACGGCGTGCCCAGCCCGCGCGAGATTTGCAATGTGCTGGATGATTATGTCATCGGGCAGGAACAAGCCAAACGCGTTCTGTCCGTCGCAGTGCACAACCACTACAAGCGGCTGAACCATTCCGGCAAATCCGGTGAAGTGGAACTGTCGAAATCCAACATCCTGCTGATCGGTCCCACCGGCTGCGGCAAGACATTGTTGGCCCAGACGCTGGCGCGCATTCTGGATGTGCCCTTCACCATGGCCGATGCAACCACACTGACCGAAGCGGGCTATGTCGGCGAAGATGTGGAAAACATTATCCTGAAGTTGCTGCAATCCAGCGAATACAATGTCGAACGCGCACAGCGCGGCATCGTCTATATTGATGAGGTCGACAAGATCACGCGCAAATCCGACAACCCGTCCATCACGCGCGATGTCTCGGGTGAAGGGGTGCAGCAAGCGTTGCTGAAGCTGATGGAAGGCACTGTTGCCAGTGTGCCCCCGCAAGGGGGGCGCAAACACCCGCAACAAGAATTCTTGCAGGTGGATACGACCAATATCCTGTTTATCTGCGGGGGTGCCTTCGCGGGGCTGGACCGGATTATCGCGCAGCGGGGCAAAGGGTCGGCCATCGGTTTTGGTGCCGACGTCAAGGACGAAAGCGCCCGCACCATTGGCGAGTCGCTGAAGGAACTTGAACCCGAAGATCTGTTGAAATTCGGGCTGATCCCGGAATTCGTGGGCCGTTTGCCAGTTATCGCCACATTGATGGACCTTGATGAAGATGCGCTTGTCACCATCCTGACAGAACCCAAGAACGCCTTGGTCAAGCAGTATCAAAAACTGTTTGATATTGAAGGTGTGGACCTGAGCTTCACGGATGAAGCGCTGCGCGCGATTGCCAAGCGCGCAATCTTGCGCAAGACAGGGGCGCGGGGGTTGCGGTCTATCATGGAAGATATCTTGCTGGACACTATGTTCGACCTGCCCAGCCTTGAGAATGTGAACGAAGTTGTGGTGAATGAAGAAGCCGTGAATTCCGAAGCCTCCCCGCTGATCATCTATGCCGAGGCCAAGAAAGGCACGGCAAGCGCCGGTTAGAGCATGTCGCGCAAAAGTGGGAACCGGTTTTGCGCAAAAAGACATGCGACAACATAAGGTTAGGGTGGGTCGCGTGAATACGAATGAACGCGGGCACGCTCTAACACGGGTCTGGTCGCTGGATCCCTGAATGAGTGCGGGAAGCTGCGAAACAGCTTTTCCAGTCCCTTGAAACCGCATAAAGAAACCCGCCTTTTGGGCGGGTTTCAG
>NZ_JBQTCF010000070.1:0-2500 GCF_052379845.1 Roseinatronobacter sp. NSM
CCCCTGCCCCATTGCGGTTTCACCCGACAATGGCCGAAACCTATCGCGACCGTGTGGGCGTGCTGATCGAGGGCCTGGGGCGCGAAGACGGGTTGGCAGAAACCCGAGAGGCGTTGCGGGGTCTGATCGAGAAGATCGTTCTGGTGCCGCGCACGGATGGAATGGGCCTCGATATCGACCTGCACGGGGCGCTTGCGGGGCTGTTGCGCTTAGCGACGGGCGTCGAGCAACGACAGGCCGCAGGTGCGGGCAAAAGGAGCGCAAACGCGAATTTCCCCGCGAGTGCGGGATTGGAAGGTGTTGATATTATTGAAGAAATAGTGTTGGTTGCGGGGACAGGATTTGAACCTGTGACCTTCAGGTTATGAGCCTGACGAGCTACCTGGCTGCTCCACCCCGCGTTGGTTTTTTTGTATCGTTGAGAGAGATTTTTGTGTTTCTTGTCAGGTTTGGCGGTGAGCTACTCTCCCACGTCTTGAGACGCAGTACCATTGCCGCGGCGGCACTTAACTTCCGAGATCGGGACGGGATCGGGTGTATTGCTCGCGCTATTGCCACCAAACCTGAGAAGAAACACATATCAGTGGGTGGGTTTTGTGTTCCACCTGACTATGAGGTCAATGCTTTTGGTTTTGTTGATTGTTGATCAGTTTTGCTTTTACTGGATCAAATCAAGCCTATTGAGCCATTAGTACCGGTCAACTGAACGCATTGCTGCGCTTACATCTCCGGCCTATCGACGTGGTGGTCTACCACGGCTCTCAAGGGAGACCTTGTTTTGAGGGGGGCTTCCCGCTTAGATGCTTTCAGCGGTTATCCTGTCCGATCATAGCTACCCTGCACTGCGGCTGGCGCCACAACAGGTCCACCAGTGGATCGTTCACCCCGGTCCTCTCGTACTAGGGGCAACTCCTCTCAAGTCTCCAACACCCACGGCAGATAGGGACCGAACTGTCTCACGACGTTCTAAACCCAGCTCACGTACCTCTTTAAATGGCGAACAGCCATACCCTTGGGACCTACTCCAGCCCCAGGATGAGATGAGCCGACATCGAGGTGCCAAACGATGCCGTCGATATGGACTCTTGGGCATCATCAGCCTGTTATCCCCGGCGTACCTTTTATCCGTTGAGCGATGGCCCTTCCACTCGGGACCACCGGATCACTATGGCCGACTTTCGTCTCTGCTCGACTTGTCAGTCTTGCAGTCAGGCTGGCTTATGCCATTGCACTCGACGACCGATTTCCGACCGGTCTGAGCCAACCTTCGCACGCCTCCGTTACTGTTTGGGAGGCGACCGCCCCAGTCAAACTACCCACCACACAGGGTCCCGGATCCGGATGACGGACCGCGGTTAGACATCAAGAGTGCGAAGGGTGGTATCTCAAGGAAGGCTCGATGGGAACTGGCGTTCCCACGTCAAAGCCTACCACCTATCCTGCACATCGCAATCCTGATGCCAGTGTGAAGTTGTAGTAAAGGTGCACGGGGTCTTTCCGTCTAACCGCGGGAAGCCTGCATCTTGACAGGCAATTCAATTTCGCTGAGTCCATGTTTGAGACAGCGGGGAAGTCGTTACGCCATTCGTGCAGGTCGGAACTTACCCGACAAGGAATTTCGCTACCTTAGGACCGTTATAGTTACGGCCGCCGTTTACCGGGGCTTCAATTCGGAGCTTGCACTCCTCCTTTTAACCTTCCGGCACCGGGCAGGCGTCAGACCCTATACGTCGTCTTGCGACTTCGCAGAGCCCTGTGTTTTTAATAAACAGTCGCCACCCCCTGGTTTGTGCCCCCCGCCACTGCTTGCGCAATAACGGGGCCTCCTTCTCGCGAACTTACGGAGGTATTTTGCCGAGTTCCTTAAACATGGTTCTCTCAAGCGCCTTGGTATTCTCTACCAGTCCACCTGTGTCGGTTTCGGGTACGGTCTGGTGTGGGGCTATTTCCGGGAACCTCTGAACGGCCCGCCCAATCCGATAAGGGCGAACAATCTTTGAGATCCGTCACTTCCCACTGGCCCAGGAATATTAACCTGGTTCCCATCGACTACGCCTTTCGGCCTCGCCTTAGGGGCCGGCTTACCCTGCTCAGATTAGCTTTAAGCAGGAACCCTTGGACTTTCGGCGACAGGGTCTCTCACCCTGTTTGTCGCTACTCATGTCAACATTCTCACTTCTGAACGCTCCACCGGTCCCTCACGGGCCGGCTTCACAGCAGACTTCGGTTGCGTCCGGTGCACCCTGTTGGGTGCAAAAGACGCAAGAAGTACTGAACAGAACGCTCCGCTACCATGCGATTGCTCGCATCCTAAGCTTCGGCTCATGGCTTGAGCCCCGTTACATCTTCGCCGCAGGACAACTTGTTTAGACCAGTGAGCTGTTACGCTATCTTTAAAGGATGGCTGCTTCTAAGCCAACCTCCTGGTTGTTTTGGTCGTCCCACCTGCTTTCCCACTTAGCCATGAATTAGGGGCCTTAGCTGTAGGTCAGGGTTGTTT
>NZ_JBQTCF010000071.1:0-5565 GCF_052379845.1 Roseinatronobacter sp. NSM
GCTTTATTATGAGTTTAACTGGTGGAGAAACGGATACTACGAAAGAGGTGGAGTACACAAATTGGCAAAAGGTGACTAATTTCGCTAATCAGTTTAATCAGATGTAACGAAATATGGTTGGTTTTGTTCTGTTTGCTTTGTTTTTGTACGCTTGTTTATTGATTGGCAAAAAAGTTCAAAAAAGTGCTTGCCAATGTGATGTTGATCTCTATAATGCCGCCTCGCTGACAAGGTAAAGCTTAAATTATTAAGCCAGTCAGTAAGTTGTTTTAAAAAGGTTTTTACCTTGAAAAGATAAATGAAAAAAGTGTTTGACACGAAAGTTTATCTCGCTAAAATAGCTGCCTCTTCCGAGTTGACTAAGTTAACTAGGAAGCGTTCTTTAACAATTTAAACCAATCAATCTGTGTGGGCACTCGTTGATGATAATCAAAATGCTTAGCAATAAGCACTTCGGTTTCAATGAACTGAGTGACCAAATTGATAGGGCTTTTAGCACTATCGGCACAGTCAATTCATTATCGTTCTGTTGGAACGATAATAGCTTTGAATTACGCTTCTATTTATAGGAGCTAGGTAATTTAGAGTCAGTATTCATTGAGCCAAAAAGAACTTAAATTGAAGAGTTTGATCATGGCTCAGATTGAACGCTGGCGGCAGGCCTAACACATGCAAGTCGAGCGGTAACAGGAAGGAAGCTTGCTTTCTTTGCTGACGAGCGGCGGACGGGTGAGTAATGCCTGGGAAATTGCCCTGATGTGGGGGATAACCATTGGAAACGATGGCTAATACCGCATAATGCCTACGGGCCAAAGAGGGGGACCTTCGGGCCTCTCGCGTCAGGATATGCCCAGGTGGGATTAGCTAGTTGGTGAGGTAATGGCTCACCAAGGCGACGATCCCTAGCTGGTCTGAGAGGATGATCAGCCACACTGGAACTGAGACACGGTCCAGACTCCTACGGGAGGCAGCAGTGGGGAATATTGCACAATGGGCGCAAGCCTGATGCAGCCATGCCGCGTGTATGAAGAAGGCCTTCGGGTTGTAAAGTACTTTCAGTCGTGAGGAAGGGGGTATCGTTAATAGCGGTATTCTTTGACGTTAGCGACAGAAGAAGCACCGGCTAACTCCGTGCCAGCAGCCGCGGTAATACGGAGGGTGCGAGCGTTAATCGGAATTACTGGGCGTAAAGCGCATGCAGGTGGTTTGTTAAGTCAGATGTGAAAGCCCGGGGCTCAACCTCGGAGTTGCATTTGAAACTGGCAGGCTAGAGTACTGTAGAGGGGGGTAGAATTTCAGGTGTAGCGGTGAAATGCGTAGAGATCTGAAGGAATACCGGTGGCGAAGGCGGCCCCCTGGACAGATACTGACACTCAGATGCGAAAGCGTGGGGAGCAAACAGGATTAGATACCCTGGTAGTCCACGCTGTAAACGATGTCTACTTGGAGGTTGTGGCCTTGAGCCGTGGCTTTCGGAGCTAACGCGTTAAGTAGACCGCCTGGGGAGTACGGTCGCAAGATTAAAACTCAAATGAATTGACGGGGGCCCGCACAAGCGGTGGAGCATGTGGTTTAATTCGATGCAACGCGAAGAACCTTACCTACTCTTGACATCTACAGGATCCTGCGGAGACGCGGGAGTGCCTTCGGGAACTGTAAGACAGGTGCTGCATGGCTGTCGTCAGCTCGTGTTGTGAAATGTTGGGTTAAGTCCCGCAACGAGCGCAACCCTTATCCTTGTTTGCCAGCGAGTCATGTCGGGAACTCCAGGGAGACTGCCGGTGATAAACCGGAGGAAGGTGGGGACGACGTCAAGTCATCATGGCCCTTACGAGTAGGGCTACACACGTGCTACAATGGCGCATACAGAGGGCGGCGAGCTAGCGATAGTGAGCGAATCCCAAAAAGTGCGTCGTAGTCCGGATTGGAGTCTGCAACTCGACTCCATGAAGTCGGAATCGCTAGTAATCGTGGATCAGAATGCCACGGTGAATACGTTCCCGGGCCTTGTACACACCGCCCGTCACACCATGGGAGTGGGCTGCAAAAGAAGCAGGTAGTTTAACCTTCGGGAGGACGCTTGCCACTTTGTGGTTCATGACTGGGGTGAAGTCGTAACAAGGTAGCGCTAGGGGAACCTGGCGCTGGATCACCTCCTTACGTAAAGATTGTGCATTGATGAGTGTTCACACAGATTGAATTGGTTTAGATAAAAGAGAATAGTGGGTCTGTAGCTCAGGTGGTTAGAGCGTTCGCCTGATAAGCGAGAGGTCGGTGGTTCGAGTCCACTCAGACCCACCACTTAACGATGGGGCTATAGCTCAGCTGGGAGAGCGCCTGCCTTGCACGCAGGAGGTCTGCGGTTCGATCCCGCATAGCTCCACCATCTTTAAGGGTTTTTAGACAGAATCTTTAGAAATGGTTTCGTTGTTTTTGTAACGACAAATCTTGCTCTTTAACAATTTGGAAAGCTGACAAAGTAACTTATCTTCATTGATGAGTTACTTGTAAAGTTCTCAATCTTTATCTTTTGATAAAGACCAAAAATACACATTCAAGTGTGCTTGGTGAAAAACATCTTCGGATGATTTTCAAAATTGAGTCCGGCAAAATCTGTCTCGCACTCATGTAAATTAAACGCGAGACAACTTGGTCGCTTGTTTGTTTTCACTTTCGTGAAAGCAAGAAGCCAAAGACCCTTTGGGGTTGTATGGTTAAGTGACTAAGCGTACACGGTGGATGCCTAGGCAGTCAGAGGCGATGAAGGACGTATTAACTTGCGATAAGCGTAGATGAGGCAGTAAAAGCCACTTGAGTCTACGATTTCCGAATGGGGAAACCCAAGTGCATAAGCACTTATCGCTGCGTGAATACATAGCGCAGCGAGGCAAACCGGGGGAACTGAAACATCTAAGTACCCCGAGGAGAAGAAATCAACCGAGATTCCGAAAGTAGCGGCGAGCGAAATTGGATTAGCCCTTAAGCTTTATTAGCGTCAGGCGAAGTGTTCTGGAAAGGCACGCGATACCGGGTGATAGCCCCGTAGCCGTTAGCGTTAGCAAAGTGAAATCGAGTAGGGCGGGACACGTGATATCCTGTCTGAATATGGGGGGACCATCCTCCAAGGCTAAATACTCCTGACTGACCGATAGTGAACCAGTACCGTGAGGGAAAGGCGAAAAGAACCCCTGTGAGGGGAGTGAAATAGAACCTGAAACCGTGTACGTACAAGCAGTAGGAGCCTCTTTAATGGGGTGACTGCGTACCTTTTGTATAATGGGTCAGCGACTTATATTCAGTGGCAAGGTTAACCAAATAGGGGAGCCGTAGGGAAACCGAGTCTTAACTGGGCGTTTTAGTCTCTGGATATAGACCCGAAACCGGGTGATCTAGCCATGGGCAGGTTGAAGGTTGAGTAACATCAACTGGAGGACCGAACCGACTAATGTTGAAAAATTAGCGGATGACTTGTGGCTAGGGGTGAAAGGCCAATCAAACTCGGAGATAGCTGGTTCTCCCCGAAAGCTATTTAGGTAGCGCCTCGGACGAATACTACTGGGGGTAGAGCACTGTTAAGGCTAGGGGGTCATCCCGACTTACCAACCCTTTGCAAACTCCGAATACCAGTAAGTACTATCCGGGAGACACACGGCGGGTGCTAACGTCCGTCGTGAAGAGGGAAACAACCCAGACCGCCAGCTAAGGTCCCAAAGTATTGCTAAGTGGGAAACGATGTGGGAAGGCTTAGACAGCTAGGATGTTGGCTTAGAAGCAGCCATCATTTAAAGAAAGCGTAATAGCTCACTAGTCGAGTCGGCCTGCGCGGAAGATGTAACGGGGCTAAGCAATACACCGAAGCTGCGGCAATGCGATTTATCGTATTGGGTAGGGGAGCGTTCTGTAAGCCGTTGAAGGTGAACTGTAAGGTTTGCTGGAGGTATCAGAAGTGCGAATGCTGACATGAGTAACGACAAGGGGGGTGAAAAACCTCCCCGCCGGAAGACCAAGGGTTCCTGTCCAACGTTAATCGGGGCAGGGTAAGTCGACCCCTAAGGCGAGGCCGAAAGGCGTAGTCGATGGGAAACGGGTTAATATTCCCGTACTTCTTATGAATGCGATGGGGGGACGGAGAAGGCTAGGTGGGCCAGGCGACGGTTGTCCTGGTTCAAGTGCGTAGGCTAAGAGACTAGGTAAATCCGGTTTCTTGTTAGGCTGAGACACGACGTCGAGCTGCTACGGCAGTGAAGTCATTGATGCCATGCTTCCAGGAAAAGCCTCTAAGCTTCAGTTCATAAGAAATCGTACCCCAAACCGACACAGGTGGTCGGGTAGAGAATACCAAGGCGCTTGAGAGAACTCGGGTGAAGGAACTAGGCAAAATGGTACCGTAACTTCGGGAGAAGGTACGCTCTTGACGGTGAAGTCCCTTGCGGATGGAGCTATTGAGAGTCGCAGATACCAGGTGGCTGCAACTGTTTATTAAAAACACAGCACTGTGCAAAATCGCAAGATGACGTATACGGTGTGACGCCTGCCCGGTGCCGGAAGGTTAATTGATGGGGTTAGACGCAAGTCGAAGCTCTTGATCGAAGCCCCGGTAAACGGCGGCCGTAACTATAACGGTCCTAAGGTAGCGAAATTCCTTGTCGGGTAAGTTCCGACCTGCACGAATGGCGTAATGATGGCCACGCTGTCTCCACCCGAGACTCAGTGAAATTGAAATCGCTGTGAAGATGCAGTGTACCCGCGGCTAGACGGAAAGACCCCGTGAACCTTTACTACAGCTTGGCACTGAACATTGAA
Source organism: Roseinatronobacter sp. NSM (assembly GCF_052379845.1). Classification (NCBI taxonomy): domain Bacteria; kingdom Pseudomonadati; phylum Pseudomonadota; class Alphaproteobacteria; order Rhodobacterales; family Paracoccaceae; genus Roseinatronobacter; species Roseinatronobacter sp. NSM. The sequence goes on from NZ_JBQTCF010000071.1 coordinate 4,804, forward strand.
CCTACATGTGTAGGATAGGTGGGAGACTTTGAAGCGCAGACGCTAGTTTGCGTGGAGTCGACCTTGAAATACCACCCTTGTAGTTTTGATGTTCTAACGTTGGCCCCTAATCGGGGTTGCGGACAGTGCCTGGTGGGTAGTTTGACTGGGGCGGTCTCCTCCCAAAGAGTAACGGAGGAGCACGAAGGTGGGCTAATCACGGTTGGACATCGTGAGGTTAGTGCAATGGCATAAGCCCGCTTAACTGCGAGAATGACGGTTCGAGCAGGTGCGAAAGCAGGTCATAGTGATCCGGTGGTTCTGAATGGAAGGGCCATCGCTCAACGGATAAAAGGTACTCCGGGGATAACAGGCTGATACCGCCCAAGAGTTCATATCGACGGCGGTGTTTGGCACCTCGATGTCGGCTCATCACATCCTGGGGCTGAAGTCGGTCCCAAGGGTATGGCTGTTCGCCATTTAAAGTGGTACGCGAGCTGGGTTTAGAACGTCGTGAGACAGTTCGGTCCCTATCTGCCGTGGGCGTTGGAGAATTGAAGGGGGCTGCTCCTAGTACGAGAGGACCGGAGTGGACGAACCTCTGGTGTTCGGGTTGTCACGCCAGTGGCATTGCCCGGTAGCTAAGTTCGGAATTGATAAGCGCTGAAAGCATCTAAGCGCGAAGCGAGCCCTGAGATGAGTTCTCCCTGGCACTATAAGTGTCCTAAAGGGTTGTTCGAGACTAGAACGTTGATAGGCAGGGTGTGTAAGCGCTGTGAGGCG
>NZ_JBQTCF010000072.1:0-5056 GCF_052379845.1 Roseinatronobacter sp. NSM
AGCGCAACACCCCCCGCATAAAGCGCAAGGGCAAGCAGCGCGAATTTCAGCACCCCCGCCATATTGATCAGGCTGGCAGATGGTCGGCGCGGGGCATATGCGGCTTTATGTCGACAAGCGGCGTGCCGTCAATGGCATCGATGGCGTCAATGGTGATCCGCCCCGCCGCCATGTCCAGTGCCAGAACCCTGACAACCCCCATCCCGATGGGGTTTGGCCGCGCGGGTGATCGCAGGTTGAACGTCCCCGTCGCGCTGTCGCGGTGGCGTGGCATCTGGCGGATCAGGTCGCGGGGGGCGCGGTCCATCCAGTATAGCAACACCAGCGCATCACCTTGGGAAATCCCCTCCAGCCCCGCGCGAAACAGCGGCGCAATATGCAGGTGCGCAGGTTTGCCCGCCTCGCGGGCCTGGGCAATATTCTTGGGGCAATCTTCCAGCGACCAGTCGCTTTCGATATGGCCAATGAAGGTGATTTCGGCCTGCATGGATAACGGCGCATCAAGCTGCACCTCGCCGGGGCGGGGGGTGAAACGATCTGTCATCCGGGGTCACCTTCTTGCGCAGGCTCAGCGAAACTTCGCCCGCGAAACCCTTGGGCAACAACATATTTTTCGGAACTGTCGGACCGGCTGGCCGGGGGTTTGACATTGGCGACCTTCTTGAAGTTCTGCTTCAGCAGGCGCTGCAAATCCCCTTCGGCCCCACCGGCCAGAACCTTGGCAACAAATGTCCCGCCTTCTTCCAGAACGTCAAAGGCAAAATGCGCCGCCGCTTCGCATAGCGACATGATGCGCATGTGGTCGGTCTGCTTGTGCCCGCTGGACGCGGCTGCCATGTCCGACATGACCACATCGGCCCGCCCGCCCAGCCAGTCCTTGACTTGTTGATCCGCGCCTTCGTCCAGAAAATCCAGCACATGGGCGCTTGCGCCGGGCAGGGGTTCGACATCCTGCAAATCCACGCCCAGCACAAAGCCTATGCGCTTGCCCTTCTTTTCGCCCAGCGAATTTACCCGCGCCACGGCCACTTGCAGCCAGCCGCCCGGTGCGCAGCCCAGATCAACAACCCGCGCGCCGGGCACAAGGAAACGATACTTGTCGTCCAGTTCCAGCAGCTTATAGGCTGCCCGCCCGCGATAGCCATCGCGCCGTGCTGCGGCGACATATGGGTCATTCAACTGCCGTTCCAGCCAGCGGGTGGAGGACAGCTTGCGCCCGCGCGCCGTCTTGACCTTGACCTTCAGTTCGCGGCTGCCGCGACCAGATGTGTTTGGTGTTTTCATGTGTCTTGCGCCTTTCGTCAGGCTTTCATGTCTAGTGCGCCATCGCGGCTCATCTGCGCGTAAAGCAGCCCTTCACGCAACCCGCGATCGGCCACGGACATGCGTTCTGTGGGCCATACGCGCATCAATGCAGTCAGAATCGCGGCGCCCGACATGATTTGCGTGTGCCGGTCGCGCCCGATGCTGGGGTCTTGCCGCCGCCCGATGGGACCAAGCGCCAGATATTCGCGGATGACCTTGTCTACCTGCCCCGAATTCATCACCAGCCCGTCCACCTTGGACCGGTCATAGCGTTTCAGGCGCAGGTAGGACGCGGCCACAGTGGTGATGGTGCCTGATGTGCCGATGATCTGGAATGCCTTGTGTTGCTTCAGGTCGCTATAGGGCGTGAAGGCTTCAAGCTGTTCCTCGAAATACCAGCTCATCAAGGCGAAGCGCGCCGCGTCATCATCCACTTCCGCGAAGTAGTCCTTCAGCGTGGCAACACCCAGCGGCACGCTGATCCAGTCAATGACCTGCGGTTTACCGGCAACAGGGTCGCGGTTGAACGCACCACGATACATGCCCATGATGGCATTTCGCCGCTTTTCGGGGGCCACGCGCGACAGATCAATCCAGACCAGTTCGGTGGAGCCCCCGCCAATGTCGATAACCAAAAGCTGTTCGGTTTCCATGGCCACCAGCGATGCACAGGACACCACAGCAAGGCGCGCTTCTTCTTCGGCGGTAATGATGTCCAGCCGCAGGCCGGTTTCAGCATGGGCACGGCGGATGAAATCGCGGCTGTTGCGTGCGCGTCTGCATGCTTCGGTGGCCACAAGACGCATGCGTGACACCTTGTGGCGTTCCAGCTTTGCGCGGCAAATGCGCAGCGCCTGCAAGGTGCGCTGCATGGGATGATAAGACAGCAGCCCGGAAGATTTCAGGCCGGTTCCCAATTCAACTGCTTTTGAAAAGCTGTCCACGACTTCGAAGTGCCCGCCATGGGGGCGGGCAATCAACATGCGACAGCTATTCGTCCCCAAATCAAGTGCCGCATATAATTGCGGCGGCCTTGGCTTGGGGTGGCGCGGTGCCTTTGCCGATTTTCGGGCAACGGCAACAGGTGCCGCGCCGTGTGTCGAGTTCGGGGAAGCGCCCACGCCTGCGGGACGCTCGGGCGTCATTCTTCGCCCTCCAATATCGTGTTGATATAGAAGGTAATCAACCGACCTGAAATAAGCAAGGGTCTGCGCGTCATGATGGCGCAGGTAATTTGTCGCCACGGTCATAATGAAGTTGAAAGTTTTGACGGTGGCGCGCACTCGCTTTTCGCAAGGGGGCGGGGTAGGTCTGGCGTGTCGGTGGCGTGCATGGGCAGGTCGTAACCGGATGGGACAGCCGCGCGCGCTGCATGGCTAGTCTATGGCCATGAAGGCGCGCAAAAAGGAAGAATAATGGCACAGCTTGTAATCGTTTATTGGCGCGATATTCCCGCACAGGTCATTGTGGGCAAGGGGCGCAAGGCGCATAAGATCCAGCTTTCGGAACGGTTTGAACAGGCGATTGACCGCTGCGCCATGAAGGTGGGCGCGCGCGATGCCGATGCCTATCTGGCGGAATGGCGCAAGGCCCCCCCTGTCGAGGTCGCTGGAAGCGATGAAGATGTCGCGAAAACCACCGCAGAGCAACTGGAAGCGCAGTATGACGCAGACAGGCTGAAGCTGCTGATCGCCAATGACGGCTGGGCGGCGAAAGTCTGAACGCAATGACCCGCCGCCCCCGTGTATTGGAGAGTCTGATGGCGCTTTTTAATTTTCGCAGCCCCCCTGCGCAGGGCCAGCCCGCGCCTGACCGCGCCGCCCTTGAGGCGCTGATGCAGGGCTATTCTATTGAAGTGATGCCCCGCACCGCTGAAAAGATCGCCGATTTCCGCGCCATCCTGCCCGCGGGAACGCGCGTCTATATCGCCCATATCGACGGGACACCCATTTCCGACATGGTGGCCACGGCCGCACGCTTGCGCGCGGCAGGGATGGAACCGATGCCCCATTTCCCCGCGCGCATCATCGCGGACAGGGCCGAATTGTCCGACTGGGTCGCGCGCTATCAAGATGCGGCGGATGTGCGTCAAGCGCTGATTCTGGGTGGTGGCGTGTCCAGTCCCAAAGGGGCGTATGACAATTCCATGCAATTGCTGGAAACGGGTCTGTTTGATGCGTTTGACCGCGTGCATGTCGCGGGCCACCCCGAAGGCAACCGCGACATCGGCCCCGATGGCGGGCATGCCATTATTCTGGACGCGCTGCGCCAGAAGCAGGAATTCGCCCGGTCAACAGGCGTGAAAATGGCCATCGTCACCCAATTCGCGTTCGAGGCAAAGCCGGTTATCGCATGGGCCGATGGCCTGCGCGAACAGGGGGTCACGCTGCCGGTGCATCTGGGCGTTGCGGGGCCTGCCAAGCTGCAGACGCTGATCAAATTCGCGGTGGCCTGTGGTGTTGGCCCGTCGCTGCGCGTGTTGCAAAAGCGCGCCAAGGATGTGTCAAAACTGTTGCTGCCGTTCGAACCCACCGAACTTCTGGCGGACCTGGCCGCGCACAAGGCCGCCACCCCCGATTTCGCACTGGAGCATGTGCATTTTTTCCCGCTGGGCGGGATCAAGGCCAATGCTGACTGGAACATTGCCCATGGTGGGGCTGCCGCCCGACCGGCGCAGCCCTGACCGCCCCCTTATTTCGGAGAGATCATGACCCGCACTGTCCTTGAATCTGCCACCAAAACTGTTGTCATCGGCTTTGATGAACCGTTTTGTGTGATTGGCGAACGCATCAACCCGACAGGCCGCAAGAAGCTGGCCGCGGAACTGGAACTGGATGATTTTACCACCGTGGAACGCGACGCGCTGGAACAGGTGGCCTGTGGTGCCATGGTGCTGGATGTGAATTCAGGGGCGGTTTTCACCAATAAAATGGCCGCAGATCCGCGCTATGCCGACAATAATTTCGTTGAACCCCCGTTGATGAAGGCGCTGATTGAACGGGTGCAGGCCGTGGTCGATGTGCCGCTATGCATTGACAGTTCTGTTCCCGGTGCACTGGAGGCGGGCTTGCAGGCCGCCTATGGCCGCCCGTTGCTGAATTCCGTCACCGGCGAGGAAGAGCGCTTGGAACTGGTGCTGCCCTTGGTCAAGAAATACAATGTGCCCGTGGTTGCCATTTCCAATGATGATACCGGCATTTCCGAAGACCCCGACGTGCGCTTTGCAGTGGCCAAAAAGATTGTCGAGCGCGCTGCGGATTTCGGCATTCCTGCCCATGACATTGTCGTGGACCCGTTGGTAATGCCGATTGGTGCCATGGCCAGCGCGGGGCAGCAGGTTTTCGCGCTGGTGCGGCGTTTGCGCGATGAATTGGGCGTGAACACCACATGTGGCGCCTCCAATATCAGCTTTGGCCTGCCCAACCGCCACGGCATCAATGCGGCCTTCTTGCCAATGGCCATTGGGGCGGGCATGACAAGCGCCATCATGAACCCCGTGCGCTCGGTCGAGATGGAGGCCATTCGCGCGGCCAACATGCTGATGAACCATGACCCCAATGGCGGGGCGTGGATCGGGTTGGCGAAGGTGCTGGAGGCAGTGAAAGAAGGCGTCACATTCGCCGAGGCGTCAAGGGCCGCGATGGATGCAGGCGCGCGCACCGGCGGGCGGCGCGGGGGGCGGCGGTCACGGGGGTAAGGCCCACCCTTCCACATTACTGGCACAGAAAAAACCCGCCCAAAAGGCGGGTTT
>NZ_JBQTCF010000073.1:0-4546 GCF_052379845.1 Roseinatronobacter sp. NSM
GGCCGAGTGCGTCGATCCTGACATCGCCATCGCAGTGGGCTGTAAAGGGAAGGGCCGTCATGGTGAATTCATCGTCAGTGTTCTCTCGCCCTCGCCTTCTGCCTATCCACCAGATTTTCGATGTTGCCCTCGGTGGCGATCGGGTTGGGGCATGAATCCGAAGCCGTCCAGACCGTTTTTCACTGATCAACTGGGTCATCCCAAAACAAGAGGGCAGCCATTCAATCAACGGAAAATCCCCAAAACAGGAAAACCCCTAACAAGGGACAATCCATCCAATAACAGGGTTCACGGGTCCAGCAGGCTGCTGGTCGCAGCGATAACTCCCATCCGTCAGGTGGGGGTTATCGCGAGAAGGGGTCAAGGGGGTATCCCCATTGCGAACGGGTTTTTGTGGTGTCGGGGAACCCCCGACAGCGCAAAAACATTAGCGAGTAACACTCTGGGCAATCCCTGAAAATTTCTCTGCGGTTTTTCACGCAGCGCGCGGACAATCCAGTCAAACAAGACCAACTGGAATTCGCGCATGTCTGTCCATACGAAATTCGATCATCCCGCAAACAAGGGCTGCCTTGCAACTGCCCCGGCTGTCCAGCGATTTGCCTCTATCTTCCCCCGGGCGCTCCGCAAAAGGGAAATGCATGATCAGCGAGCGGGTGGGGATCTGAGTCATATCCGCCATGATCTGAGTCCACAGAATTATCGCGTTATTGGTGACGAGGATTGGATTGACGTCTTGATCGCAGAGATCGCCGCCGCGAAACGAAACAATCACATCAATGAAATTGCTGCTCGTGAAGCCAAGGGCCGCTGGAAAGAAGCGGAGGACCTGCGCCGTCGTGGACCGGTTGATCCGTGGAAATTCACGGCGGAGGGGCCGCTTCGCGAGGGGATTCTGACGGTCAATAAACTCTGGTTTGGCGGCACAGGGCCGCAGGAATGGGACCCCGACCGGGTGTCCCAATTTGTCGACCGGGGCGTGGAGTTCCTGCAGACGAATTTCCCTGACGGACAGTTGAGGGAAGTGACGGTTCATGTGGATGAAGAGGCCGTGCATCTGCACTTCGCCGTCGCTGTGTGGAATGAAAAAGTCAGTCAGAACCGTGGGCGTCAGCGGCTGTTGCAACCCTCATTCAACCCGCTTCTCGCCGATTATGAGCATGCGCAAGATTTGGTTGGCGAGGCCTTCCTCGATATGGGTATCCACCGTGGCGAGCGCCGGGCTGCAGCGGCCCGGGCGGCGAAAGCTGCCGGATTGGCGGGGCCATCACCGCGCCAGCACGTCCCGCCGAGCGGATGGCGGCAGGAGCAGCGCCGCAAGGCGCTGGCGGATCGCGATCAAATCCGAGAGAAAACCCGGGCCGAGGCCGCGCAGGTCCGGGCCGATGCAGAGCTGACCGCGAAAGCGACGGTGAAAAAATCCCGCAAGCGCGCGATCCGGGAGGCGCGTGAGAAGAGAGAACAGGCCGATCAGGTTATGCTCGAGGCGCAAATCGCGCTCAAACGCGGGCACCTCGCAGCGGCATTCCGGCGCGTTCACATCAAAAGCCTGGCTGAGAAAACCGCTGAATTGGAGCGACGCCGTTCGCAACAAGCGGCCCGGATCCGGGAGATGGAAGCACGGGCCCTCGCGTTGCATCAGCAGAATATGCAGGCCGAGGCGCGCGCGGAGGCTGCGCGCCAAGCGCAGGCAGCTGCTGAAGACGCGCGCATCGCAGCGGAGCAGCGGGCGAAAGAGGCCGCGCGCGTGGCTGAAGCGCATGCGGCGCGGGCCGCCGAGGCACTCGCGCGTGTGGATGCGGTCAGGGATGGGCTGGTCGCTCTGAGTGAGGGCGTCAAGGCGCGTGCCCTGCATGAAGGGGACGCCGATGATTTGGAGCGGTTGGCCGAGCCCGTCCGCGCTGCATACCCAGAGATCGCCCCCGCCGTGGCCGCGGCGCATACGCTCGTTGAAACGATCAATTCAGTCCACAACGATACTGCGGCCGTGGCGCGATCTACCCTCGCGGAGCGGGCCGAGGCCATGGCGGAAATTGAACAGGCACAGGCGGCGCTTGCCGAGAAACAGGCCGAGGTGCAGCGTAAATGGGCTGCGGCCGACCGCCTGCTGCAGCTTCTGCAGCCGTTGATCGAGAGGATGAATTCGTGGCTGCGTCGCGCGGAATTGTCAGCTGGGCTTGCTGATGAGGGGGAAAACGTCCTGCGGGATGCGCGTGAGGTGATGGCGACATCGAAACCGGAGCTTGATGGGAGTGGACCGGAAGTTTGAAATGGCGTGACCAGTCCAGTGCAGGGTGAGATGATAGCACAACTGTTCGTGCGTTCCATCATCGGCTCTGATAGGTGATCAATATGTTTCGATTGTTTGACATGCTGGGCCGCTCGACCGCGATGCGCGCGCTTGACGATGCACTTCGTGCGGCCGGTCTGCATCCGTTGCTTGTGCCGGAACCGGTCAAGTTGACCGTGATCCAGCTTCACAAGACGCATGCTGCGCCGACCGCACAGGGGACGCAATTCATGGATGCGGCGCAGCTGCTGGCCTATTGCATTCTCGGGCATGAACAATTCGCCGACAGCAACTGTTCTGAGGAGGCTGAGTGCGCTGATCAACGCGTGGAGGCCGCGCTGGAGACGGGGGACAGTCTTGACGCGAAATTGATCTTGCTGACCGTTCATTCCGGGCTGATTTCCCCCGAGGTTGCGGATCGGATTGAATTGGACGGGTCCGAGGGCTGAGAAATTCATGCATCGCCGAATTTTGGGCGCATTCCTGCAATACTGGGGATGTAAATTCGGCAGATGGTGACCAACATGACCCACCCTGTGGCAGTGCTTGTGGACGGCGACAATATCAGCGGCAAGAATGCGGCCGCTATCCTTGGCGTCGCGATGAAACACGGAGATCCGATTGTCGTGCGAGCCTATCTGGACGCTCAGCGGGCCTCCGACTGGCATGGTGCCATCGGGTATCGGCTGGTCCATGCCGGGACCGGCAAGAATGCATCAGATATCCTGCTGGCCATCGATGCGATGGACCTTGTGCATATGAAAACGGCAATGCGCTTCATCATCGCGTCTTCCGACAGTGATTTCACCCATCTTGCAGTGCGGTTGCGTGAATTCGGTGCAAGGGTGATCGGGGTCGGCGAAGCGAAAGCGCCGCATATGTTCAGGGCCAGTTGTTCGAGTTTCGTGGAGTTGGGCGCGAAACCGACAGTGAAACTGGTGCCCAAACCGCTGACAGGTGTCGCGGATCTGGACCTGAAGATCCGGGCCATGATTGCTGAACACAGCAAACAGGGGGCCGGTATGTGTATCGCTGCGCTTGCACGCGAAATGTTCGTTCGCCATGAGATCAAGATCAGCACTCTGCCTGAAAAGACCTGGCGCAGCTATTTGACCGCACGGCCCGACCTGTACGATCTCGACCCACGCGGCCCTGAAGCGATGGTCAGGTTCAGGCCAGAGGGCTTTGCGGCAGCTGCTTGACAGGCGGCCCCGGTTCCCTGCCGGTCGATATCGCAGGGCGTTAATGGAGAGGGATTCTGACGTCTGATGCCCTCATGTCGAATTGATGCATGAAATGCTGAAACACGGCATCGGTCTTTTCTGTCAGGATTTCATCGTCATATTTCGTCGCTGGCAGACCCGTTCTGTCGTCATATAGCAGGTCATAGATTTCTTGGCGCAGGCCATCTCGGGTGCTTTGTTTCTGAAAAATGTCTTGTACGTCTTCCATGCGCCGCCGGATTGCTTGCAGCACGGCGATCGAGGCGGACTTGATTTGCCGCACTTCCTCTTTGCTCAGATCCTCGCGCATCAGCAGATCGAATACGGGTTTCTCTTCCGGGGCCAGCCCAAGGGCCACGTGACTTTGCGATTCCGCCTCTAGATCGGCCGCAATACGAATGAGGGCCTCAAACGTGGCCTCGATCGTGTTCTTGTCTTTCTCTTTGTTGTAGTCAGCGATGATCTTGTCAAAACGATCCTGAAAATCCCCCAAGGTCGGGTTGGCCGCGAGCATTTTCGCCAGGCGATTTTCCAGAACTGTGCGCATATCCTGCACATCACTCGCCTTGCGTTCACTCTTGGCGAATTCCCTACGAAGCAGGTCGAAATTGACTTTCGAGATATCGAAGACCTTATCATCCTCGGCATCGGGCTGGATGTCGATTGCCTCGGCGACGATCTCGTTCAGCCTCTGGATGATCGCAGTGGTGTCGGCCTGCAGCTTGTCATCCTGAAGCGCGCTGTAGATGTAGTTGATCGCCTGATAGTCGCGTTTGAATGCTTCCACTTTTGGGAAGGTCAGGCAGGATTTGTATTTGCGAAACACCGCGCGGGCACCGATCTCGAAGCGCTTGCGCGTCTCATCATTGGTGTTGATCAGCTCTTTCGCATCCCGCAGCGCCCTGAGCTTCTCGAACCCTTCGGCTTCGTGCAGCCGCTCCAATCCAAAACCGTCCTTGCGCAGGCTTTCGCGGACGATGACAATGGCTTCGGCCAGTTCCTCCAGCAGCTTTTCTTCGGGGTTGAGCGGGTC
>NZ_JBQTCF010000074.1:0-4505 GCF_052379845.1 Roseinatronobacter sp. NSM
CGGCGATCACAAAAGCGACTGAAACAAGCCCGACGATCAGCCGCACAGTAGCGTCAGAGACAAATTCGGCAGTGGCCCAACCGACCCCAATCCCGATGACTGCGCTTGGCAGGATTTGCCGCAAGATCTGGAAGTCGACCCAGCGGCGCCAGCTGATCAAGCTGATCACATCCATAACCAGCAAGACCGGTAAGAGAATCGCGGCCGCGGTCACTGGCGGCATTACCAAAGCCATTAACGGCACGCCGAGCAGGCTCATTCCGCCAAGGCCACCTTTGGAAAGCCCGACGAGAATTACAGCAATGGCGGTGACGATCAGTTCGGTCGGTGAAGTAAAGAAATTCAAAGCACTATGCCAAAATAAAGCCCGACGCATGCGGCGCCGGGCTTAGTCCAATGGCGAACGTCAAGCTTTCTTGACGCGCGCCTTCTGACGGTAGGTATCGGCTACGACGGCGGCGACGATGATAACGCCCTTGACCATTTCCTGATAGAAAGCATCAACCCGGAGGAAGGTGAATCCGGACATCATCAAACCCAAGATCAGCGTGCCGATCACTGTCCCGAATATCCGTCCTCGGCCACCCGCCAGCGAGGTGCCACCAATGACTGCGGCAGCGATTGCGTCCAGCTCCAACATCATGCCCATCCCCGACTGCGCAGTTTCAGCACGGGCGGCGGTCACGATCCCGGCAAGCCCTGCAAGCAGGCCGGCAATGGCATAGACCTTTATCAGGTGGGTCTTCACGTCAATCCCTGAGACCCGTGCGGCCTGCGGGTTTGCGCCAATCGCATAGGTGTATTTTCCGTAGCGTGTGTAGCGCAGCGCAATATGGAAGATCACTGCTACAGCCAAAAAGATGAAAACCGGGTTCGCCCCCGCGCCAAGCGCAGCAAAACTGTCAGTGGGAAAACTGACGGGTTGGCCGTTTGTATACCATTTCGCGACGCCGCGTGCTGTAACCATCATACCAAGTGTTGCGATGAAGGGCGGGATACCTGTCAAGGCAATAAGCGCACCGTTGACGATTCCGGCCAACATCCCAACCGCCAAGCCTATCAGCAATGGCACGATCATCGGAAGATCAGTGAGCGACGGGTATATCGCGCGCGCAAAGTCACTGGACTGTGCAAAGCTCATGCTAATCATCGCAGTCATGGCCACTATCGATCCCGATGAAAGGTCAATCCCCCCGGTGATAATGACCTGAGTGACACCGATCGCGATGATGCCGACGACAGAGACCTGAAGGATCATGATCGTCAGACGTCGCGTGTTCATCAAGAAGCTCTGGCCCTGAAATATCCAGCCAAGAATCTCGAAGACCAGCGCAACACCAACGAGCACCAAAAGGATGCTCAGCTCTGGTGGGAGGCTGCGCCGTCTTTGTGTTACGGGTTCAATCTGCACGTTTTCCATAGATATTCCTCCTCCTCGCAAAGGCCGCGCAGGCCTTAGCGGGCTGCCAACTCCATGATTTTCACCTGATCTGCCTCGGCTCGATCCAGAATGCCGGTCATATGCCCCTCATGCATGACCAGTATTCGGTCGGACATGCCCAGAACCTCTGGGAGCTCTGAAGAGATCATGATTACCGCGACGCCTTGCTGTGCTAGGCGAGAAATAAGACGATGGATTTCTGCCTTTGCTCCCACGTCAATACCGCGAGTGGGTTCGTCGAGGATCAGAATTCTGGGCTGGGTCATGAGCCAGCGTGCGATCAGCACCTTTTGTTGGTTTCCGCCGGAAAGGTTTTCAATACGCTCGTCCAGATTAGGAGTTTTGATCCTCAGCTTGTCTTTCATGCCGTCACAAAGATTAAGCAGTGCGTTCTCATCAACAAAGCCGAGTTTGACATGATCGGACTGCAAGGCCGCAACCTGCATGTTCTCGATAATCGAGAGGGGCAGGAAGCAGCCAGTCTCCTTTCGGTCCTCGGTCAGGAAGGCCATGCCTTCGCGCATTGCATCGATTGGCGACTGGATTTTCGTCTCATTCCCGGCGATACAGATCGTTCCACTTTGCGCCGGTGTGACCCCGAAAAGCGCCTCGGCCACATTCGATCTGCCTGAGCCGACCAGTCCTGCCAGTCCCAGGATCTCGCCCCGGCGCAGTTCGAAGCTGATGTCATGGAAGACGCCAGGCAGCGTCAAGTTTCCGACCGACAAGATCGTATCGCCGATCTCCGCCGCTTCTTTTGGGAACATCTCAGTAATCTCGCGCCCGACCATCATGCGGATAATATCGTCCCGCGTAACATCGGTGCTGACATGAGTGCCGACATATTTGCCATCCCGAAATACTGAGAATTCATCTGCAATCTCGAACAGCTCGTTCATCTTGTGCGTAATGTATACAATGCCAACGCCGCGTGCTTTGAGATCTCGGATGATGGCGAACAAATGCTCCACTTCGGTTTCTGTGATGGCAGAGGTGGGCTCGTCCATGATCAGAACGTCGGATTCGTGGCTGACGGCTTTTGCAATTTCCACCATCTGACGCTGCGCCACGGTGAGTGTGCTGATTTCTGCAGCCGGGTTAATCTTGATGTTGAGCTGATCGAACAAATTCTGCGTCATTGCGTTCATTTTTCGGTGGTCGATCAGACCAAGCGAATTCTTGGGCTCGCGCCGTATCCATATGTTTTCAGACACCGTCATCCAAGTCATCAGCGCCAGTTCCTGATGGATCATGGCTATGCCCTGATCGAGGGCATCAAGGGGGCTGCTCAGCGCAACATCCTTTCCGCGAAGGCGGATAGAGCCACGGTCGGGGGTGTAGATCCCGGCGATAATCTTCATGAGTGTGGATTTGCCCGCGCCATTCTCGCCCATCAGTGCGTGGACAGATCCGGGGCGCAGGCGAAACTGCACATCATCCAGCGCGACAACCCCGGGAAATTCCTTTCGGATCCCCTCGATTTCAAGAATGTACGGCAGACCTTTCTGCTTGTAGCGCGCAATCGCGTCTTGTGTGCTCGACGAAACCAACCTTCCCCTCCCCGAAAAAGTCTGCTGGGCATATGATCCCAAAATGTGACACGGGCATCCGGACGAAGCCGGATGCCCGTTCGAATCAATTCTGATCGACGTATTCGGCAACGTTTTCAGGCGTGACCAGTTCGAAAGGGATGCCCACACGCTGCGGGACGTCTTCTCCGCGGATGATGCTCAGAACTGTGTCGAGAGACCCCTCGCCTTGTCCCCGGGCGGATTGATACACCGTCACGTCCAGATCTCCGGCTTGCAAGGCTGCCATTGCGTCCTGCGTAGCGTCCACGCCACCTACAACCACGTCGCCCATCGAGATACCGGCGGCTTTGAGTGCCTGGATTGCACCGAGTGCCATTTCGTCATTGTTTGCGAAAACCGCATCGGGCTGCATGCCCGAGGAGAGCCAGTTGGTCATCAGGTCCAAGGCGGCTGTGCGCATCCAGTTCCCGGTCTGCGAATCCAACACGTTGATCCCAGAACACTCTTCAGACTGAAGCACACGCTCGACTGCGGCAGTGCGTCCGCGTTGCCCGGTAGTTCCAAGCTGACCCATCAGGATCACCGCGTCGCCCTCGCCACCAAGAAGGCGGCACATTTCCGTTGCCTGCAATTCCCCGGCCTGTTCCTCATCGGACCCAACCCACGCCTGTTTGGCAGGAAAATCGTCCATGTTGGCGGGCAACATGTTGACGAAAATCAGTGGAACATCCGCGCGTTCAGCAATACGCGACATTGCTCGGCCTGAATCGGCGTCGACCAGCATGACGATCACGCCGTCAACGCCGGAGGCGACAAAATTTTCGATCTGGGATTGTTGACGCGCAATATTGCCCTGCGCGTCTTCCATCTGAACAGTGACACCGAGATCATCAGCATGACGTTGGATGTTATGACGCAGAACAGTCAGGTAGTTGTCATCGAAAAGCGACATTGCGACGCCGATCGTCTGGGCCTGTGCCGCGCCTGCCATGAGCCCGCAGAAAGCGGTTGCCGTTACTAGCTTCTTAATCATGAGAGCTTCTCCTCCTACTGTTGCATCCGATTTTTTTTCGTCGATTGCACTCAAGTTTCCAATTTGAGAGGCAGCATCAGGTGCTGAGCGAAACCTTCGGCTCGCTTGATGTTATTTTCCTGATGAACCCCTCTAGCCTCGCCCGAGAATATCTGCGGCGAAGCTGGTCAAGCGGATTTCCTCAACTCCGCGAAGCAGAGAGAATCCCTGCCTCGGAGATGACACTAGCCACTTTGCAGTAGTCGCGCAACAAAAATTGCAGCAACTCACAAAAGCAATTTATGCTCCCAAATTATGCGTATCTGTCCAGCGAGGATAGGTTTGCAGCCTTTCAATACCGAATTTTCTTGTGACGGTTTTTCCATAAGGAGCTTTGGTGCCTAGCCTCTTAACGCCACGTTCAGCGGAAGCATTTCCGCTACCTAACATTCCGCTTCCGCCCTCCAGGTCGATCAGCCAACACTTGCGGGTTGCTGCATGACCGTCCGCAGTGAGGCCT
>NZ_JBQTCF010000075.1:0-3856 GCF_052379845.1 Roseinatronobacter sp. NSM
GGCGACAGGTCCAACCCCCGTCCCGAAGGATCAGAAGACCCTCGGCCGGCACGCGCTCGGGCAGCACCGAGAGCAGCGAGTGCAGCGCGGCGAGGATGGTTTCGCGGGGGGTGGGCACTGGATCACCATGTTACCAAGGACGTCGGGCATCGGCGGACTTCGAAATCCGGTCGCCCGGCTAGTTCATTCATCAACCATTGGGTGCCGACATTGTTGATCTCAATGTCCCAGTTCGCATGGCCCGCTTCGGCGACAAGACGCTCGTATTCGGCGGGATCATCGTATTCCAAGACAAGCCCGACGTCATTGCGCCAAGCGAACCGATACCCACGTTCCTCTATCGGCTCCAGCGAGAGGCCGTAGATGCTTGTCGGCGTGATCCTGATCGACCAAAGCATGTCGCGCAGGATCGGTGTGCCATTCTCCAATCGCGGAACCGCAATTGGCTTCAGGTACGGCCTGCTGAGGTCGAAGACCGCTTCGTAGCCGAGGTTCGCGCCGTTCTCAAGTTGGACACATGTGCGATATCTGGCGTTGAAAACGATCACGACCCAAAGAGCCAATAATACGCACGGAAGCAGAACGACACCAGCGACGGCGGCTGACACTCCCCTTCCCTGATCGTTCCGCCCGCAATTCATCAGAAGTTGCTGCGAGCTGGGTCCGCATAGACCTGACGAGAGAAGCTTCCAGTCCACCGGTCCGTGATCGTATACGGTTCGCCAGTGTGGATGCCGAGCCGTTGCCTTCCGCTCGGGCGCCCACGCAGATAGTCATCTAGCGGTCTATGGATATTTTCGTAGATTGTCTCGCCTAGGTCGATGACTTCCAAACAGACGTCGGCTGGATCGGCGAATTCATCATCTAGGTAGAACTCGAATTGCCCCGAGACCGTCAGAATGCCTAACTCCGCAATACAGTTTCCCGTGAAGCGACCGCCTATCGTCGTGTTACCGATGCTGAATACGACCCCAGTCATGTTGTAGGTGTTGACGAAATCGTCGGAGAAGGCACCGTTTGGGTGTCTTCTCGCGACCCGGGCAATATGTCCTTTCATTCGCTCTCTCACCTCACCCATGTACTGTGCCACGATCCTGCTCAGATGTCCGGTTTCCCGAACGGTAACACCGCGCCCACGTCCGTTGTAGTAGTGGCGGACGAAGTCACGGCTGCTCCAAGCGGCTCCGGAGTCCCCCGTATCGGCCAATTCGATTTCAATGAACTCATCGACTGACGGCATGAATGGCTCAGCCGTGCAGCGGCAGCCATAGTCTTCGCCGGGGTGGCCCGTCTCGGGCGGGTCATCCCATACGAAGACCTGACCGTTGTTTGCAGCATGGCTTGGGCGGACTTTGTCATCTCCGCGCGTGCGCCAGATGTAATGCGTGGTTGGCCGCTCTTGCTTGATCGACCACTCGATAGGCGTCCCTTTGCGCAGGTAGGCTTGGAACGCCTTGCGATAAAGATGTGGGTCGATTTGCATGCAGAAGCCCCTGGACAGAGTTTTCGCCAACTTCACACAAAAGGGTTAATTCTTTGGTAGTAAACCGTACGCTCACAACCTTCCCTCCACCCAGTTCGCCACGATCAACCCTGGCACGCTGTCCAACGCCCGCTCGGTATCCGTCCGGTTGAGGCGCGGTTTCAGGCCTTTTCGGGCTGCCAGTTCCAGGGCATGAGTTCGTCGATGCGATTGATCTTGTGATCAGGCAGGCGCTTGAGGACCGATGTGAGCCATGCCTCGGGGTCGACGTTGTTCAGCTTGCAGGTTTCCATGAGCGTATAGGCGATTGCAGCCGCTTTTCCGCCGCCGATTGACCCCATGAACAGATAATTCTTTCTTCCCAATGCAATAGGTCTGATCGACCGCTCACAGGTATTGTTGTCCAGCTCAAGGTGCCCGTCGTCGAGATAGCCGCGCGCTTTCGGCATGCGGCTCAGGGCGTAGCGGATCGCTTCGGCCAGCTTGGTTTTACCGGAGATTTTGCGCAGTTGCGCCTGCAGCCAAAGCTCCAGCTCGTCGAAGATCGGCTTGGCGTTGGCCTGCCGCAGGGTGACACGCTCTTCCGGGGCTTTCCCCCGTGCGTCCTTTTCGACTGCGTAAAGTTGCGCAATCTGTTTGATCGCCTGTTGGGCAATGGGGGAGCCAGTGCGCTCGACCTCATCGACAAATTTGCGGCGCACATGGACCATGCAGGCCTGTTCGTCAGCCTTACCCGCGCCGAACAGACCATTAAACCCTGCGAAGCCATCGGCATGAACCGTGCCGGTATAGCCTGCAAGATGGTTGGCGGGGTGCTCGCCCTTTCGGTCAATGCTGAACTGATACCAGGCGCAGGGGGGGCCACCCCGCACCACGGCCGTTCGTCCCGGACATAACTCCAGAGCCGGGCCGTTTTGGTCTTCGTGGTGTTGGCGCGCACCTGCAGCTTGACAGGTGTATCGTCTGTAAACAGGGCTGGTCCCGCCCGGACCAGCTTGCCGATATGCTCGGCCAGGGGCTCCAGCAGGGCCGTTGTGCGCCCGACCCAGTCACTCAGCGTGGAGCGGTGCAGATCAACCCCTTCGCGGGCGTAGATCTTGGATTGCCGCTCAAGCGGCAGATGATCGCAATATTTGCTGACCAGCATGTGCGACACGAGGCCAGGACCGGGGCGCCCGCGTTCGATCAGGCGCGACGGCAACGGTGCCTGTGCGAAGGCTTCACAACAAGTGCAGGCCATGCGGGGGCGGATGAACTGACGCACCACGAAGTGACCGGGGATATAATCCAGCTCTTGGGTGATATCCTCGCCCACTTGGCGCAGTGTGCCGCCGCATCCAGCGCATGCGTCACCGGGCGACAGGACCTCATCTTCCCGTCTCAAATGCTCGGGAAGCGGCTTGCGGCTGTGCTGGCGCTTGTTGGGTGGGGCCTCGTTATCACTGAGCGATTGCCCCGACAGTTGATCCTCCGCCGCCCGCGCGATCTCGTCATCTTCCGGCAGGTCGAGGGCCAGTTGATCCATGCCCTCTGACTTCGCGCCAAAGCGCGCCTTGCGATGACCGTGCAGTTCGGCCTTCAGCTTCTCGTTTTGGTAGGTCAGAGACTGGATATGCCGGAGCATTTGCTCGCTCACAGAGCGCAGCTCGTCAGGGTCTTCGGGCAGGGATTTGAAGGCCTCCAGCATGGTGCAATCCATACCAGATCACCCTAAGGGAGGGAACGCGAAACAGTGTTAAAGCCCATGTTTTATTAGGATTTTCTTCTATCCCGCGACCAGCGGTCGCCAGGTCTTCTGCGGTGTCCGCCAGTCGATCCCTTCCAGTAGCATCGACAGCTGCGACGGGCTAAGGCTGACCTTGCCTTCCTTGGCTGCGGGCCAGACAAACCGGCCCCGTTCCAGGCGTTTTGTAAACAGGCAGGCCCCCTGAGAATCCCACCAGATGATCTTCAAAAGATCACCCTGGCGACCCCGAAAGACGAACATGTGGCCCGAATATGGATCCTCGGCCAGAACCTGTTCCGCCTGTGCCGCCAGCGTATTGAAACCGCGCCGCATGTCCGTGACGCCGGCCGCCAGCCAAACCCGCGTGTTGCTCGGCACCGGGATCATTGCGCCACCGCCGCGACCATCGCCATAATCGATGACAGCGCGGAGGGACCCTCCACCAATATCCGCCGACCATCCGACAACGTGATGTCCACGCGTTGCGCGGTGATCGGATCTGTCGAAGGAGTGCGCGAAATGGCAGGCGTTGGCGCGGGCGCCATACCCGAAACCTCTATTGGAAGAAACGTGGCATGATCCGGCTCGGGCAAATCCAAGGCCTGATCCGCTGATGAAAATCGAGGATCGCGTAGCCACTTATGGAT
>NZ_JBQTCF010000076.1:0-3564 GCF_052379845.1 Roseinatronobacter sp. NSM
GAGTATGTCGTGCAAAACTGGGCACTGGTTTTGCGCAACACGCGACGGGCCCGCGCAGAAAAACTGGCCACGGGGGCGGTCATTGTGGAAACGGGGCAACCGGGTAGCTGACACCTGTAAGATATAGCCCGTCTGGTGGGCTGACAGGGCCGCAAGCGGCGCGATTGCGCGCCTGCAATGCGGTTTTTACATCTTCCGGGGCCCACGCCCCCGTTCCCACGCGTTCCAGCGTGCCCACGATGCTGCGCACCTGATTGTGCAAAAATGACTTCGCCCGCAGCGAAAACCGGAATTCTTGCCCTTCAGGAAGGGGCAGACATTCAATGTCCAGTGCGTCCAGTGTCTTGATGGGAGAAGGTGCCTGACATTGGCTTGCGCGGAATGTGGTGAAGTCGTGTTTGCCGAGCAGATGAGCGGCCGCATCCTGCATGGGGCGTAGGGACAG
The DNA here is from genome assembly GCF_052379845.1 of Roseinatronobacter sp. NSM. Classification (NCBI taxonomy): domain Bacteria; kingdom Pseudomonadati; phylum Pseudomonadota; class Alphaproteobacteria; order Rhodobacterales; family Paracoccaceae; genus Roseinatronobacter; species Roseinatronobacter sp. NSM. Next base: position 446 of record NZ_JBQTCF010000076.1, read on the forward strand.
CGCGTGGCGCACATGCCACACTTGCCCTGCCTCGAATGTTGGGGGGGCGCGCCGCGCCAGTAGCCTGAACAGGTAGCGCCGTTCTAGCGCCGAAAAGCGGGCGTGAAAATCCGCATCAACCCGGGCGCAGGCCACAATCGCCACTGGGGCGGGGCGCAAATGGTGGTTTAGCGCTTCCATCAGGCGGAAGGGTTCCCAGTTGCGCTGCATGTCGCAATGCGCCACCTGTCCTGTGGCATGCACGCCGGTATCCGTGCGCCCTGCCGCAGCGATTGCAGGCTGGTCAGGGTCCAGTCGGGCGAGTGCCTGTTCGATACTTGCCTGCACCGATGGCAGCACCGCCTGCCGCTGCCAGCCGCAAAAGGGCCGACCATCATATTCTATTTTCAACGCGTATCTTGGCATGATCGGGCAATTAGCGCGGGCAGGGGGATTTGGCAATCAGCCTTCTTCTGCCAGAATGTTGCGCAACCCGCTTTCGTAATCCGGATACAGAAGCTGCAGCCCCAATTCCTGCTTTATGCGGTCATTGCGCACGCGCTTGCTATCGGCATAAAAACTGCGCGCCATGGGCGACAGATCGGCCTGTTCAAACGGCACTTCGGGGGGCACGGGCACCCCTGCCAGCTGGGCTGCGAAGGCAAGCACGTCTTGCGGTGGCGCGGGCAGGTCATCGCACAGGTTATAGACGCGGGTGCCGATTTCGGACTGCATGGCACGGTCCAGCGCCTGACCAATATCTGCCTGATGGATGCGCGAGAAATATTGCCCCGGTTTGACCACCCGCTGCGCGCGCCCTTCGCGCAATTTGGCAATCGGGCCGCGTCCGGGGCCGTATATGCCCGCCAGCCTGAAAATATGCAGACGAACCCCTGCTTGGGCGCAAACATCCTGCCAGCCGGTTTCGGCATGGATGCGGGCGCGGGCGCGCGCTGATGTGGCATTGGGCGGGGTGGTTTCATCCACCCAGCCCCCTTGATGGTCGCCATACACCCCGATCGTGGACAAATACCCCACCCAGCGCAGATGCGACGCGCGCGCAATTTCCGCGCCATGCGCGGCCAGAACGGGGTCTTCCGCGCCCGGGGCGACCGAGGTCAGAAGATTGGTTGCCCTCTCCAGCGGCAGCGGGGACCCCGGCCATATCAAGGGGGTTACACCGCGTTCAGCCATAGCCTGCGCTTTGGCGGGGCTGCGGGTTGTGCCAATGATGGTCCAGCCGCGCGGCAACAACAGCGGTTCCAGCGCCTGTGCGCTGTATCCATGCCCAATCGAAAGAAGTGTCCCTGTCATGGTGTCAGTATTGGTCCATGTGCCGCGACACTGCAAGGGCGGGGGCTGCGAATTTTCGCACTGGCGCAGCGGGGCTGTCGCTGGCAGGGTGGCGCAAAACGAAAAGGTGCCCCCCATGACCCCTGAAACCGCGAAATATGCGCTGATCATGTTAGCCGCCGGTGTTGGTGTGCCGGTTCTGGCCGCATTGAATGCCCAGCTTGGGGCGCGCATTGCGTCACCGGCTGTTGCAGGGGCCATGATGTTCATGATCGCCGCCGTTGTGGCGATGGGGGTGGGGGCCGCGCTTGGGCAGGCCAAGTCATTGGCAGCCTTGCCCGCGCAGCCGCGATACCTGTTTCTGGCGGGGCTTCTGATTGCGTTTTACCTGCTGTCGATATCATGGGTGGCCCCGCGTTTCGGGGTGGGCAATGCGGTGATGTTCGTGTTGCTGGGCCAGATCATCGCTATATGCGTGATTGACCAGTTCGGGCTTTTCGGGGCGCGGGTGCGGCCGCTGAACTGGCCGCGCCTGATGGGCATTGTGCTGATGGCGGCAGGCGTCGTTCTGGCACAGCGCCCGCCCACATAAGACAGATTTGTATCGCTGCGGCGCTTGCATTGGAGTTTTGGCAAAAAATCCTGCGTTTTTGATCAGTATCAAAGACAGGTTTTCATCAATCTGACACACTTGGATATAGATATTTTGAAGCTGTCCAGTTCAGGAGCATGTGATGAAAGATGCCGTGACCGCCGCCGCCGCCCCAGCGCCCGATCAGCCAGTTCATGGCCCCGATACATTGGGCGTGACGTCGCAGGAACAATCCGCCGCCCCCGCGCCAGCGGGTGAAGCGCCGGACATGCCGCCGCTGGATACAGCGCAAAAAATGAAGACCGCGCCAAAAACCTATCGTTGGGTGCCGGACCCTGCGGCGTTGACCACGGAAGAAATTCGGGCATTTTTCGAATCCGACCGCTACCCGTATCGGTATAAAATGCCGCGACAAACCTATGAGCAGGAAAAGGCGCGGCTGCAGGCAGAGTTGCTGAAAGTGCAAAAATGGGCCATCGAAACCGGCGAACGCTTCGTGTTCCTGTTCGAGGGGCGTGATGCGGCGGGCAAGGGCGGCACCATCAAGCGATTCAATGAACACCTGAACCCGCGTTTCGCCCGCGTGGTGGCGCTGAACAAACCGTCCGAACGCGAATCCGGCCAGTGGTATTTTCAGCGCTATATCGAACATTTGCCAACGGCGGGCGAAATGGTGTTTTACGACAGGTCCTGGTATAACCGCGCGGGTGTTGAACGCGTTATGGGGTTTTGCAGCCCGACAGAGTATCTGGAATTCATGCGCCAAGCCCCCGAATTTGAACGCATGTTGGTGCGTGCGGGCATCAGGCTGTATAAATTCTGGTTTTCAGTGACCCCCGAAGAACAATTGCGCCGCTTCAAAGCGCGCGAAACCGACCCGCTGAAGCGCTGGAAGCTGTCACCCATAGACAAGGCAAGTTTGGGCAAATGGGACGAATATACCCAAGCCAAGGAAGCGATGTTCTTCTATACTGACACTGCCGATGCGCCATGGACCGTCATCAAATCCAAGGACAAGAAACGTGCGCGACTGGAATGCATGAAACATTTTCTGTCAACGCTGGACTATCCCGACAAGGACCCCGAAATTGCAAGATCGCCTGACCCGCTGATTGTGGGGCGCGCGCGTCATGTGGTGCTGTCTGGCGCGGAATTAAGCCATGTCATGGGGTCATCTGCTGGATAAGCGTTCTTGCGCCCGGTTCTCCGGGGGGGGGCATGGAAACGAAAAGGCGGGCCATCAGGCCCGCCTCAG
>NZ_JBQTCF010000077.1:0-2537 GCF_052379845.1 Roseinatronobacter sp. NSM
GTAAGCATCCGCCGAGGGCCGTCTGGCTGTTTAGCGGGCTGAGCGTTTATCGAGTGTCCTTATGGACGCACACGAAGACACCCACCGCATTCAAGTTTTGTCAGTTTCTGATACCGGCCGCCGTCGCCGTTGGACGGATGACGAGAAAGCTCGGATCGTTGAGGAAAGCCATTGCGACGGCGTGACATTGGCCGAGGTTGCGCGGCGCCATGAGATCTCGCGGTCGATGCTCTACGATTGGCGCTATCGGCACAAGTATGGGATGCTTGGGTGCGCTTCGCAATTCATGCGCCTTGTTCCCCAAGACGATGGGCCGGCTTCTGAAGGCCTGCCCCCCGTGCCTGCGTCGCAACCGCCCGTAATGACAATCGATCTTGGTGAACGATGTCGTGTGATGATCCCTGCTGATTTTGACATGGAAGCGGCCGCGCGCTTGCTCAATGGCCTGAGGTTGCTGCGATGATCGCGTTTCCGGCTGGCACGAAGGTGTGGATTGCAGGTGGAGTGACTGACATGCGGCGTGGGATGAACACCTTGGCATTGTCGGTGCAGCAGGGACTTGGCCGTGACCCGCATGGCGGCGAAATCTTCTGCTTTCGTGGCCGCAAAGGCGATCTTGTGAAACTGCTCTGGCATGACGGGGTCGGCATGTCGCTCTACACAAAGCGGCTGGAAGCGGGGAAATTCATTTGGCCTGTGAGCCGGGATGGGACGGCAGTTTCGATATCCGCTGCACAGCTTGGCTATCTTCTTGAAGGGATCGACTGGCGCAACCCGCGTTGGACGCAACGCCCTGCAAAGGCTGGATAATTTCCACTAAAAGGCCTGTTTTTATTGGCGTTCCGGGGCAATTGTGGTAGTCCTCTGCCATGTCAGATGCCGCTTCCGAAATCGCCAGATTACGCGCTGAACTGGCCGCACAAACGGCCCGTGCGCAGGCCGCTGAACGCGACCTTGCGCAGGCGCGTGCCTTGGCGTCTTGCACGGAAGCGATGATCCAGGAATTGAAGCTCGAGATCGCCAAGCTGCGGCGCGACAAATACGGCACCTCCTCCGAGCGCCGCGCGCGACTGATCGATCAGCTGGAATTGCAGCTTGAGGAATTGGAAGTCACCGCCACGGAGGATGCGCTGGCGGCGGAAGAAGCGGGCGTGCAGGATGCGACCAGCACCGTGCGCGCCTTCACGCGGCGCAAACCCGTGCGCAAACCCTTTCCCGACCATTTGCCGCGCGAGCGTGTGGTGGTCGAGGCTCCGACCACCTGCACCTGCTGTGGCTCGGATCGCATCGTGAAGATGGGCGAGGATATCACCGAGACGCTCGAGGTCATCCCACGGCAGTGGAAGGTGATCCAGACCGTCCGGGAGAAGTTCACCTGCCGGGCTTGCGAGAAGATCAGCCAGCCGCCAGCCCCATTCCACACCATTCCCCGCGGCTGGGCCGGACCGCAACTGATCGCGATGGTTGCTTTTGACAAATATGGCCAGCATCAACCACTGAACCGCCAGTCGGAGCGCATTGCGCGCGAAGGCATTGAGCTCAGCCTGTCCACCTTGGCCGATCTGATCGGTCACGCCTGTGTAGCACTGGCCCCGATCCACGAATTGATCGAGCGCCATGTGCTGGCAGCGGCGCGCCTGCATGGCGATGACACGACGGTGCCGCTTCTGGCGCGAGGCGGCACCAAAACTGCGCGGCTCTGGACCTATGTGCGCGATGACGGGCCATGGGGTGGTAGTGCGCCACCTGCCGCTTTGTTCAAGTTCTCGCGCGATCGCCAGATGATCCACCCCAACAAGCATCTCGCAGGCTGGCAGGGTGTTTTGCAGGCCGATGCCTATAGCGGCTATAACAACCTGTATCTGGCTGACCGTCATCCCGGTCCTGCGCGCAGCGCACTCTGCTGGAGCCACGCACGGCGCAAATTCTTCGAGCTGGCCGATATCGCGGGGAATGTGCGCAAGAACAAGCCTGCACATGATATCTCGCCCGTCGCCTTGGAAGCGGTGAAACGGATCGACGCGATCTTCGATATCGAGCGCGAGATCAATGGCATGGACGCAGATGCCCGCCTTGCCGTGCGGCAGGGGCGATCCCGGCCACTGGTCGAGGAACTGCATACTTGGCTGCTGGAAGAGCGCGCGCGAATGTCGAAACACAACAGCGTCGCCAAGGCCATCGACTATCTGATTCCACACAAGGGCGAGAGATGGGATGCCTTCACCGCTTTCCTTGATGACGGGTGCATCTGCCTGACCAACAATGCCGCCGAGCGCGCCCTCAGAGGGATAGCCCTGGGCAGAAAGTCATGGCTCTTCGCAGGGTCTGAACGCGGCGGCGAACGCGCGGCCTTCATGTATACTCTGATCGTCAGCTGCAAGATGAACGACATCGATCCGCAGGTCTGGATGGCAGACGTCCTTGCGCGCATGCCGGACATCACCGTGTCACGCTTGCCCGAGTTGCTCCCATGGCACTGGAAGGTCCAGACGGAAGCCGTCAAGGCCGCGTGACCACGTCCCTCGCCGGATGCTTAC
>NZ_JBQTCF010000078.1:0-2530 GCF_052379845.1 Roseinatronobacter sp. NSM
CAAGATCCGAGGTCGGTCGTCTGACCGGCCTCTCTGCACGACAGCAATCGCGGGTGATCGAGAAACTCGTCAAGTCAGGGTGGGTTATCCATGATAGTCCTAAGGGTCCCTTGAGACTGAGACTTCCCTGTTCTTGAATAAGGGCGATCAGGATGTGGGTGGCGACGATCCCATATTTTCAGCTGGCACATGCATTCAGTTTTCCGGGTGGATCTCCAAGTGATTTCGTCTCCGGTTCCATCGGTCCTTTTTCCTACCCGGAGCGCTCGTGATCAGCGCCTGCAGGGACAATGCCGAGGCGCACACCGATATCCTCGAAACCTGGATCAGCGGCATAGATGCGCTCGAACTCACTGCGGGCGCGGGCGCGCTGGCCCTTTTGTTCATAAAGAACCGCCCGGTCATAGCGGATCTGATGCAACAATCCCTCGGGCCGGTCCTTGCGCCGGCGGTTACCCAGTGTGAACACATCGATCGCGGCATCGGGCATACCAAGTGCGGCCAGTGCGCGGCCACGATAGAGCAGGATTGCCGTATCGACCGGGGTCTCATTCTCGACATGCACCGTGTCGCGCACCACGCGGTCCATCAGCGCGCGGTCATCCGGGCTGTCGAGCGCCAGTTCAGCAAAGGACAGCAGAACCACCGGATCAGTCGCATCAATCTCCATCAGCCGCTCGATATGCCCCATCGCGTCGGCATGGCGGCCCTCAAGCTGCGCGATTTCCACCAGCGCCAGCCGTGTGCCGCGTTCACGCGGGAAGACATGGGCGAAGATGTCGGATGTGATCGGAAGGCTGGCCTGTGCGGCAATCTCATATTTGGCAAACAGCGTGCCGAGATCACCGAGACGGGCCAACGCGTGCTCGAAATGTGCTCTGGCGAGGTCCAGTTCCTCTCGCCGCAGCCGGATCATCCCAGCCATCCAGGCGGCATCGGGCAGATCTCCTGCCTCTTCGAGGCCAGCCAGCGCGGCATCCTGATCACCGTCATTGAGCGCGCAGATGCCGTCGATGAAGCGCTTTTCCTCCGCCGGGGTCATCAGCCGCTGGAAAAACCCAAGCTTCAGCCGGTCGCGCTGCGGCACAGATGGCGCAGGTGCCGCCCCACCGCGCCCGGCGCGATTACGGTCATGAACGGTATAGAACATCCCTGTGCCAGGTAGACCGGCCGTCGCGCGATTGCCGCGGGGGCTAATCGTGTATTTCGCGCCGCGAGGGCCGAAAGACAGCGACGCGTTCGATTTCGACAGGTTCAGCGTGACACCAGGGGCAAGGCGCACCCGACGCCAGAAGCGGAAAGCCATTCACACACCCCGCCGCTTACTGACACGTTGCTCGCGCTGTTCAAAAAACGAACTGTCCCTGCGCAACACCGCAGCATGCATCTCTTCCACCTCGGCCTGCCAGACGCGCTCCATATCCGTCAGGTCTTCAGCGTCATCAGGATGGCGCAGCTTCATCATCTGAACCAGCGCGCTCACATGGCGTTCAAGGAGTTGCACCCGGTGCTGCAGGTAGACGGCAGACAGACTCATTTTGACCACCCTGCCCGCTTGCGCAGTTGATCAATCGTGTCGATGGCATCCTCGAGTGTCTTTTCGCAGCCGAACTTTTCGCGTTGCGTCATGTTGGGATTGCCCTTGATCGCACCCAGCCCGGCCACGATAGCATGACGCAGTTCCGCTCCGCGATCAGGGCCGTGCAGTGTCGCCTGCCCGATCAGCATCTGGATCATCATAGTCTGAGCCACCAGTTGGCCTGACAGGACCTCGATGTCTTCATTGCGTTTCAAAAGCCTTCCTTTCTTCAATTCAGTGATATGTCATTGAGCCATCGGGGTTTACCTTGGGGACCGGATTATCATCACGACTAAACATGGCGGATACAGCGGCATGAACTGGATCGCCACTCGACAAGACATCACCATCTGCCAGCATTTGCTGCAGACGGCTCGCATCTGCTTCAGTATCGCCCATGGGCCATAATGCCGAACTGGCCAGACGCCTTTTTCGCGTCATTAGACTGTGCAGCAGACAGTCGAACGAGTTGTGTTGATAACCTGGATGGATCGCCATAGGGATGTGGACGATCACGGGGCGGGTCTGGCCAATCCGATGAACGCGGTCATTGCACTGTTCCTCGACAGCCGGGTTCCACCAGCGGGACAGATGGATGACATGCGTCGCAGCCGTCAATGTCAGCCCGGTCCCCGCCGCCTTGGGACCCAAAACTAAAAGATCAAACCCTCGGTCGCGTTCTAAGTGCTGCTGAAACCGATTCACGATCTCCTGGCGACGCGGGATAGGGGTACTTCCGTTGATCAGGTCAACACGGGGAAGGCCAAACTCTCTTTTTGTGAGTTCGATGAAGCGATGCTGCATCTTCACATGCTCAATAAAGACCAGCGCTCGTTCGCCGCGGTCTCTGATCCCGCGCAGGATGTCCATCGCCGCAAGAAGACGTGCGGACATGCCGATATAGGTTTCGTCCTCCGTTGGTGACGATGCATCCGGGTGTACCGTGTACCG
>NZ_JBQTCF010000079.1:0-2140 GCF_052379845.1 Roseinatronobacter sp. NSM
TGTTGATTGTCACTGAGAACTGACCCGGCAACAGCGGAAATTGTCATTGAGAATTGACCCATGTGCAACCTTGCCCCTGCGCAAAGCAGTCGGGGGCTTCAGGAGTGATAGACATGGGATTTTTGAGGATTATTCGGAAGTGGGCGTTGCGGGACGAGATGCCCATTCGCGAGATCGCACGGCGGACGGGCGTATCGCGTAACACGATCAAGAGGTATCTGCGGGAGGGGATCGTCGAGCCTAAGTTTCAGACACCTGATCGACCGAGCAAGATCGATCCATACGCGGCGCGGCTGACAGACTGGCTTGTGGCCAACCAGCGCAAGCCGCGTAAGGACCGCCGCACTGCGAAGGACATGTTTGAGGAGCTTGTTAAGGCTGGATATGACGGTTCCTACGAGCGCGTCGCGGCCTTTGTGCGCCAATGGAAAGGCGAACGCCAGCGCGCGCAAAACACGACGGATCGTGGGACTTTCGTGCCGCTGGTATTCTCACCGGGCGAAGCTTTCCAGTTCGATTGGAGCGAGGACTGGGCCTATATCGGCGGTGAGCGCATCAAGCTGCAGGTGGCGCATATCAAGCTGTCGCACAGCCGCGCCTTTCTGGTTCGGGCTTATCTGCTGCAGACGCATGAGATGCTGTTTGATGCCCACTGGCATGCCTTCCGCGTTTTTGAAGGCATCCCGGGCCGGGGCATCTATGACAATATGAAGACCGCTGTTGACCGGGTGGGCGTCGGCAAACAGCGCGATGTAAATGCGCGCTTCACGGCGATGACGAGCCATTACGTCTTCGATCCAGAGTTCTGCAATCCGGCCGCAGGATGGGAGAAAGGGCAAGTTGAGAAGAACGTGCGTGATGCGCGACATCGCCTATGGCAGGTTGCTCCTGTCTTCCCCGACCTTGCTACCCTCAACGACTGGCTGGAAGAGCGCTGCAAGCAACTTTGGACAGAGTCGCCCCATGGCACATTGCAGGGCAGCATTGCCGATGTCTGGGAAGCTGAGAAGCCCGCGCTGATGCCTCTGACTACGATGTTTGACGGGTTTGTCGAAGCGCGAAAGCGTGTCTCCCCCACCTGCCTGATTATCTTTGATCGCAACCGCTATTCTGTGCCCGCCAGTTTTGCGAACCGGCCAGTCAGCCTGCGTATCTACCCCGAGCGGTTGGTGGTTGTGGCAGAGGGCCATGTGGTTTGCACGCATGAGCGCGTTATCGACCGATCACACCGTAAACCCGGACGCTTTGTCTACGACTGGCGCCACTATCTGGCGGTGGTTCAGCGCAAGCCCGGGGCGCTGCGCAACGGTGCCCCCTTCCTCGAAATGCCCGAACCTTTCCGAAAGCTTCAGGCGAAGATGCTGCGCCAGCCGGGCGGGGACCGCGAGATGGTCGATATCCTGTCCTTGGTGTTGCACCACGATGAACAGGCGGTGCTCCGTGCCGTGGAACTAGCCCTACAAGCGGGCGTGCCGACCAAAACCCATGTGCTGAACCTTCTCCACAGGCTGCTGGACGGCACGCCGACTGAACAGCCCGACATAACGCCGCCTGCAGCACTTTCGCTGAGCAAAGAGCCCGAGGCCAACGTCGCACGTTATGATGGGCTGCGCCCTGCGGGAGGAACACGTCATGCGTCATGATCCCGCTGGAGCCGCCATCGTCATCATGTTGCGCAGCCTGAAGATGCCGGGAATGGCGCAGGCTGTTCAGGACCTGCATGAGCAAGGATCGCCCGCGTTCGAAGCTGCCATGCCGATCCTGTCGCAGCTGCTCAAGGCCGAAATGGCCGAGCGAGAGGTGCGCTCGATCGCGTATCACATGAAAGCCGCTCGCTTCCCCGCCTACAAGGATTTGTCCGCCTTCGACTTCGCGGCCAGTGAAATGCGGGAAGCTCTGGTCCGCCAGCTCCATCGCTGTGAGTTCCTAGAAGCCGCAGAGAATGTGGTGCTGATCGGTGGTCCCGGAACCGGGAAATCGCATGTTGCAACGGCCCTCGGCATTCAGGCCATAGAGCACCACCGTAAGCGCGTGCGCTTCTTCTCGACGGTCGAACTGGTCAATGCGCTGGAGCAGGAGAAGGCTCAGGGTAAGGCCGGGAAGATCGCCGAAGCGCTGGTGAAAACTGATCTCGTGATCC
>NZ_JBQTCF010000080.1:0-1996 GCF_052379845.1 Roseinatronobacter sp. NSM
GCGCCATTTCCGAACAAAAGAGAGAACCTCGGGCGCAGTGGTGCCGGTCGGGTCAGAAGCCTTTTTTGCAAGGCGCCTTTTTGATCCTGTGACGTGGATTTCCCCATCCCATACCCGCACCTCGTCGAGCATCAGGCGGGCATAGGCTTGCCGAACCTGGTGATCCCCCGGGTCAAACTGTCTGCGCAGCAAGTTTGAGAGTGTCTTCAGCTTTTCCCGGGTGATGTCGGGGCGTTCCTCATTCAGGCGGCGATTTAGATCAGTGATGTCAGTGCTCAGTTCGTCGCGGCGGAACCGCAAGGCCACCATGCGTTCGCGGAATTCGGGGTCCTCCAGATCGGCCAAGCCCTTTTCGACCAGTTCCAGCAAGCGGGTGATGGCCGCCTTGGTTTCCGTCAGTTGCGTGCGCTTTAGGGTAAGGGCGGCCTTGGGTGCCGCCTCGCGATCACGGGCTGATGCGATGTAATCTTTCAGCATATCCTCCAGACGATCAGGCGGCAGGATATTCGCCTCAATATGCGCCATCACGATATTGTCGCGGGCTCTGCATCGGCATACGCAGCCCGCGACAGCTCGAAGGACCTTGTTTCAGCTTTTTGGAACAGCAGTAATAACGGTAAGCACCGCCTTTTCCGGTGTTCTGGATCAGGGCCAGCCCGCAATATCCGCATTTCGCCAGCCCTGCGAGGAAGGTCGGGCCATTGACAACCCGTGGTGGCATGGCCTTTGGGTTACGGCTCTGCAACTGCGCCTGCGCCGTGTTGAAAGCCTTCTCGTCAATGATCTTCGGCACGCTGACCGCGATCCATTCGGATGGCGGGCGCTGGGTCTTTTTGCGGGTATCGGTTTTGTTGAAATAATGGGTGCCGGAGTAGGTGGTCGACGTCAGGATGTCGTAGATTCCGCCTGTCGAAAACGCCTTGCCACGCCGCGTGATGCCACGAGTATTGAAATAGCTGGCAATGGCCTTCACGCCCAAAGGCGTGCCTTCCGTGCCTGTGGCAAGATCAAAAATCTTGCGCACAATCGCCGCCTCTTCATCATGAATAACCAGCCGCTTCTTTTCACGTGCGCCGCGTTTTTCGATGAATTGCGTCATATAGCCATAGGGCGGTTTGGACCCGTTCCAGAACCCTTGGCGGGCGTTCTCAAGCATTGATCGGTGAACGTGCTTTGCATTCTCGCGGCTTTGATAATCATCCATCAAATGCACGACTTTGCGAATGAACGCTCCCATCTCGCCGTCGCCCACTTCCTGCGTGATGGAAACCAGCCTGACATCCACTTTTTCAAGGGCGTTTGTATAAATCCCAGCATGAACGGAATCGCGGCTAAAACGGCTGAGTGAGTGGACGACTACTGCATCAAATGGTCGGTTGGTGCGGGTCGCCTGATGGATCATGGCTTGAAATTCCGGGCGATCATCATCGCGGGCGGGTGCGCCCGGCTCTACGAATGTCGCCACCACCGGCCAGCCGTTGCGTTTGCAATATGCTTCGCACTGCGCAATCTGATCGGGCACAGAGATTTCACCCTCGGCCTGCCGTGAGGTGGACACACGCACATAAATCGCGGCGCGGGTCATGGGCGTGATCCATCAATAGAGAATGTCATCGATTTCCCGCCCCAGATAGGTCCGCAGCAGCAGGACTTCGCCTTCCACAATGGGCAGGGTCTGTCGTCTTCGCGGGGCCGCCCATGTGCCGTCTTCGCGGCGTGTTATAACGGCATCGATCATGGGGCCCTGCAAGGCAGCAAGTGTCAAGGCCTCTCGGCGTGCAGCCAGCCTGCGCTGCACCCACCTTTCGTTTTGCTTGTAGCCGGGCGCGGATACTGCCCGACGATGACTTTGCCTTGTGCGCTCATAAGCGGCCCTTTGCCTGCCAACCAGAAATGGTCGCAGGGTGTTCATTGAATTGCGATGGGCGAGGGGACTTACCTCGGCCCGATGAATGCATTTATACATTCTGCACTCTCCAATTTCAGCCTTAATCTA
>NZ_JBQTCF010000081.1:0-1981 GCF_052379845.1 Roseinatronobacter sp. NSM
CGCGACAGGTCCACTTCTGGACTCGAAGCCTTCCATCAGCGACTTGACCTGAACGTCGGGACTGCCTTTCGCGGCTGCGACCACCAGGCGCTCGAAGATCGTAAGTTGATCGTTCCCAGCGAGGTGAAGCGGCTCCCTGCCAGGAATGAATAGCGTGCCGGACTGCTTGCCTGTCCGAACCACCCGCGGCGACACGCCCCCGCGTGCGAGTGCAAGACCGTCTCGGTACGCGAGTTCTATGCCGTCGCGCGCGAACAGCATTTCCTCGTCCGCCGATGCGAGATGGGACAGCAGCGGCATGACGACGTTAGGCCCAAGGTGTGACGGCATCTCCTCGCTCGCGGCGAAGACGATGCCCACCCCAGCGGTGTCCCGCGCGCGCAACATCAGATCCAGTCTCTGCGCCGCTTTCGGATCATTGAGCCGCCGGGCGAAATAGACGGGCACATCTGCCTCATCGATCTGGATCGCACCGACAAGGGTCAGGTCCGGGTCCAGGATCTGAGCCGCCCGCTTAATCAGCAGCGGCTTCATAAGGCGCATGAGCGTCTCGTGAAGCCACTGAGCGTTGACCGCGAACATCTCGACATCCGACGCGGGGCGCTTGCCGACATCTTCGCCGAAAGGACCGACAGCCTGGACCATGCCTTCGGTCGCCGACGGTTTGAGGGCGCCTTCCCCGTCGACGTCGTCGTCCTCGATGAGAACCACATCCTGACGGTCGCGGCGCTCGAGCAGGCCACCTTCGATCAGACGCTTCGGGTCAAGCCCGAGTTCCAGCAGATAACTTCCGCTGACCTCGTCCTCAATGCGGTCGTGGAGTTGAACAAGCTGGGGGAATATCGCGCGAAGGTCATCATGCGCGATTTGCCTGAACGCGCTCAGGATTCCCCATTCCTTGAGCAGCGCGAAGCCGAGGCTGCGTTCCTCCGGGTCGGGCTTGCTCTGCAGGTTGCAGCTCTTCGTGCCCGCAATCGTGATGTTGAGCGTCCGCTGCTTCTCATCGCCGATCAGATTGTAGGCCACCGCGATGGTGATCCGGCTGAACGCTTCGGCGCGCCGAAAGATGTTCCGCGCCCCGAGATATCGGTCGGCAACCTCCTGGATGTCATCGTCGACCGTCACCTTGAGCTGAAGCTTGCGGCGCCAGATTCCCAGCCGGATCTCGGCTTCGATGACGCGCGCGAACTCGAACGCGTACCCTTCGATCTCAGGGGGCTGCAGCAGAAGCGAAGAGCGGAAGCGCGAGAGATCATAGCGCTTCCAGGTCAGAGGCTTCTGGGAGATGTCGTGACCGAGCGCAACTTCGGCGAAGGAATCGCTGACCGTCTGGCGCACCACGGGGCTGTCAGCGCAGACCTCGATCTGCCGCATCGAGGGCGTGTAGATCAGCGTCGCCTCGTTCGGCGGGCGGTAGTAAATGGTTCCCCGCCGTCCGTCTTGCCGGTGATCGTAGACGCTCGAAAGCGGGCCACCATGCCGGACGATCAGCATGATGGACGCTGGGTGCGTATCGGTGGCAGGAAGATCGAGCGCCTTAACTGTGCAGGATATCTCCGGCTTCAGCTCGAGCATGTCTTTGATCTTGGACGCGAGCGCCTTTTCGTCGATGGCCGCCGCGTCGAGGGCTACCTGGTTCTCCAGTTCGACCTCGAAGGCATCGTAGAGCTTGCCGTGGTCGCGGAACTGTCGGGCGAAGTGAAAGCTCTCCGCATCCTCGAAGGTTTCGCGTTCATGCAGATATGCCCAGATGCTTCTGCACAGTTCATCCGGCTGTCGGTGGAATTCCTGCGACCGTGCGTCATCGAGTTGTTGCTCGACAATGGTGGTGAGCGAGGTGACGCCCTTTTTCTCGGCGAGGGCCCGGATCCTTCGTGATCGCTGCTCCGCAGGTCGCAGGTCATCGCGGTCGAAATCCGACAGCGTCTCGACAAGTGCTTGCCGAAAGGCCTCGACCGCCTCTTCGTCGGCGAGGTCTGGA
>NZ_JBQTCF010000082.1:0-1954 GCF_052379845.1 Roseinatronobacter sp. NSM
GAAAGGCGGGCTTCATTTATGTGGACAAGTGGTTTTGGATAATGGGATTTTCGGTTGGCAGGACGTGTTTTGCTATGCTCGAAATCAGAGGTTGGGAGAGAAAACCTGCCAGCAAGCGATGCAAGAATTGAGTCTTGTACGGTCGTGCAATTGGCAGCTTGTGTCTTGTCAATGCAGTGGTCCGCACCAGATATCCCTGATGCGGGTGATCCTTCAGACTGGGATTGCGACCAAATTTTTGCACTGCTCCTGAGTGAAGCTCCTTTTCTGAATTACGAAGCGTTCAAAAAATCTGTGCTGACCTCGAGCTGCTGTTTTCAGCCTCGACGCATTCAGCGCAATTCTTCAGTAACGGGCCCTCGGCTTGACCTGTCATTTCCGCCAGTTTGACGCCTGACAGGAACCCGGCAAGATCCGGGCCCGAAAGACTTCCTCTATCCAGCAGCATTCTGGCCATCGCGATCAGGGTCTCGCGATTTTCCTTGAGGATTGCCAATGCGGCACTTTCCGCACGGGTGAGATGGTCTTGGACCCGTTCCTTCAGGCTGTGATCAAACCGCAAGCGATCGACGGCTGTGCTTGGGGGCCCCATCCAGACCGTTCCGCTTTCTCCCAGCCCATATGACATTTCAAGACCGGTCGCTCTTTCCGTTGCCCTGGCCAAATCACTGTGCTGTCCCCCACCTGCGCCGCCGCTGGGGCGTCCAAGAACAAGGCGTTCAGCGGCCCGCCCGCCAAGTAGCAAAGCGATATCACCCTCAATGTCAGACCGGCGCATCGCACTGGGAAGGTGGGTCATGTCAGCCTGCCCGCCGCCTTGGTACAGTGACAGGAGCTTTGGCTGCGCCTGGCCCGTCGCATGCGCAACGATGGCATGCCCGGACTCGTGCAGGGCGACACCCCAACCGATCTCGTGTGCGATGGATGGCCGAATGCGTTCGACTGCTGTTGTCAGGTCATCTGCATCCAATTCACGCCGTTCCCGCCGTGCAGTGGCACGGGCGGTCTTCACCGCATTTGCGATCTGCGCACCGGACAGACCAACCGCCCTTGCGCAAACGGACGCGAGGTCGGCATCCCTCAGATCATTCCCGAGGTGCCACCGAAACGCGGCTGGCAGCAGATCAGGTGTCGGATGGTCCATTTTGATCAGATAATCGAACCTGCCCGGCCGTGTCAGGGCAGCGTCGATCCTGTTTGCGAAATTCGTGGCGGCGATCACGACGACACCCTCCCGTCCATCGAACCCGTCAAGACATTCCAGCAATCCCGCCACAATGCTTGCAGTCCATGAGGAGTTCTGATCATGCGGGCGGTCCCGATCTCCAATCGCATCCAGTTCATCGATGAAGAAAATTACAGGGCTGGCTTGCATCGCTTGATCGAAAAATGCCCGCATTTTCTGAAGCAGATCGCTCGATCTGGCGCCTTCTGACTGCCATTTTGACAGCGATCCGGCAAAGACCGGAAACCCTGCGTCACGGGCGAGAAGTTTGGGAAGCTCGGTTTTTCCGCAACCCGGAGGGCCTTCAAGCAGCAAACCACTGGTTACGTCTTTCCAGCGGATCTTGCCTGCTTGCCAGTCCCGCAAATCAGCAAGGACTTGTTCAACAGGTTCCCGAACGTCGGCGGCCAGCGGGAAATCAGCAAGTCCCGGGGCCGCTGAAATCTTCCCCTTGTTCAGCAACCTGACCAGCACTTGCCCCGCACCAATCGGATTTGGCGCACGGGCGGCGATTGTCATCTGTTCGGGCGTCAGCGCTGCAACCTCTGCGGCGCTGATGGACGCGGGAATGTCAGTCTCATGCACGATCTGTCCGGGGTAGAGATGCCCAAGGATCACCCGCAGCATTTCGCGGTCCGATTCCGGAAGGTTGATTTCGGCTTCCAGAACACGGGCAAAGCTTGCAGGAAGTGTCGAAGGGTTGGCGCCCACCAGCAGCAAATGGCGGCC
>NZ_JBQTCF010000083.1:0-1896 GCF_052379845.1 Roseinatronobacter sp. NSM
CCCAAGTTCGGCAAAATATTTGGGATTTGGCATGGGCTGGTGTTGCTTGGCCTCGTAATTTCAATGGGTTAGGGTTTGCGAGGGGCTGGGTTTCTAGCGGTCCTGTTGTGGCACGCGAATAAGACTTATGCCTTGCTTTAATGGTTAATATTTCGGTAATATTGTGGCATGTATGCCAGAATTACATCATCCGGCGGTCGCCGCTACTTGCAACTTGTCGAGGGCTATCGAACCGAGGACGGTAAGGTTCGCCAGCGCACGATTGCCACCATCGGGCGTATCGATGAGCTGAAAGGTGGGTCTCTGGATGCTCTGATCAATGGATTGAACAGGGCGGTTGGACGCGCCGATGTTCAGACGGGTGCCGTCGAGGCCGATAGTGCTCTGTCTTATGGTGACGTGTTTGCCCTCCATGAAATATGGAAGGACCTGGGATTTGATCGCGCCCTACAGCGCTCCCTGCGCTCGGGGAAGCGAAAGATTGATGTTGAAGCGCTTGTTCGCGCGATGGTTTTCAATCGACTTTGCGCGCCTGACAGCAAGTTGGGCGTGCTGCGCTGGCTGGAAACTGTCGCCATGCCCGCAATGCCGTCGAGGGTTGAACACTACCACCTCCTACGCGCCATGGATGCGCTGATGGACAATGTGGACAGGGTGGAAGACGAGCTCGCAAAGCAGATCCGACCCTTAGTGGATCATGACCTGACGATGGTCTTCTACGATCTGACCACAGTGCGCATTCATGGTGAGACAAAACTGGAAGATGATTTGCGCGCCTTTGGCATGAACAAGGAGAAAGGCGGTGTTGCGCGCCAGTTTGTTCTGGGCGTGGTGCAGACAGCTGAAGGCCTGCCACTCATGCACACAGTCCATCCAGGCAATGTGTCCGAGACAAAAACCCTACAGGGTATGCTCGCCACAGTGTTGGCGCGCTTCCCCATCCAGCGCATCATTCTGGTGGCGGATCGGGGCCTGCTCAGCCTAGATAATATTCATCACCTGACAGAAATCGCTGACCTGGGCGGGCGCAAGCTGGAGTTCATCCTGGCCGTCCCAGCACGGCGTTACAGCGATTTGGTCAAAACCTTCCAGGACTTCGATTTCAGCGACGGTAACGGGCTGCGCGAGGCCAGCTTTGAAGGACATCGCCTGATTGTCGCGTATGATGCCAAGCGCGCTCTTGAGCAAGGTGAAAGCCGACAGGCGCGGATTGCTGAGTTGGAGGCCATGGGCAACGCCATGGTCGCAAAGCTCGATAGACAAGATGAAGGAAAGCCTGCAAAGGGCCGGAAGGCATCCGACCGCGGCGCCTACAGCCGCTTTGTCCGCGCTGTTGCCGACGCAGAGCTCACCCGTTTTGTCAAAGCGGACTTCCAAGCAGAGCGCTTCAGTTGGACAGTGGATGAGGACGCTATCGCACAGGCCGCCCTGTTTGACGGCAAACTGGTCCTGCTGACCAATGTTCCTGAGATAAAGCCGGAAGAAACTGTCAAGAAATACAAGGAATTAAGCGATATTGAACGCGGGTTTCGCGTGCTTAAATCCGATATCGAGATCGCGCCTGTCCACCATCGGCTGCCAGATCGCATCCGCGCCCATGCCTTGATCTGCTTTCTGGCCCTCGTGCTCTACCGCGTCATGCGCATGCGCTTGAAGGCCAAGGGGAGCAGTGTAAGCCCAAAAACTGCGCTGGAAATCCTCGCCAAGGTCCAACAATTCACCGCCTATATAGGCGAGAAGCCATTCACTGGAATCACTCGAACTAAGCCGGAGCAACTGTCCCTCTTCGAAGCACTCGACGTCTCAAAACCTGCGTAAAACGCGTCATGTTGTGGCAATTTCAGAAATCGCTGCAAACGAAATCAATGACTTAGCGTTTTTTCTGCTGAACTTGGG
>NZ_JBQTCF010000084.1:0-1659 GCF_052379845.1 Roseinatronobacter sp. NSM
CCGGAGCCTACCCCGGATCGGTTTGTTATTTCCGTTTATAGTGAGCGTGCCACCAAGCGTGAATAGCAGACTTGGCAACGCGCCGTTCCGGCGGGAAGTTTTGCGCGACTTCATCCGCGATCTGTTCGAAGGTCATCTGGTTGAACCGGGCTTCCACGAAGGCGCGCAACTCTGGATCAGCGGCAAGCTTCTTGGGGCGTCCGGGCCGGTGTTCGCGCAGGTGTTGCGAGGGTTGAACCGTGCGTTGAAGGCGGGCTTCAACAGGGGTTTCATGGCCAGCTTCAAGGGTTGCCAGAAGGGCTTCGGTTTCGCTTTCGAGACGCGCCACATCTGCTTTCACGTCCCGGCACATGGCAAGGATACCTTGGGCGGTTGCGATCCGCTCTGCATTTCTGGGCATGTGTTGCTCTGCCATGGTGCCTTCCTTTCAGGTGTAGACGGGGGCGCGCAGCCAGGCCCCCGCCTTGCTGGTCCCGGTTTCACCGTCCGGGGCCAGTGAACCGGCGCGGGCTTGCTTGACGCTCTCGCCGGTATCTCTTTTCAGCCCTTTGCCAATTCGCCCGGATCGATCCCCAGTTGCGCACAAATTGCGAGTTCTTCAGCGCTGCCCACCGTCGCGCCTTGCGTGTGCATGGTGCGGTTTACACTGGGGCCTTTGAACAGGTGACTGAAAGGTGCGGCGCTGGACTGGACGAAGCTTTCAACGCTTTCCGGGTCTTGCCCGCACAGGGCAACCGCCCAATCCTGCATGGCCGGGGTAATGTGGCCTTCGCGCATGGCGTCTTGCACGCGCGCGCGGGCTTGGGTTTCCGAATTCGTGGCCTTGCTGGTGACACGTTCGGCCATCAATTCGCGCACGGCCTCAATCGGCACGAACTTCGCCGGATCGGGCGTGACCTCGGACGCCGTGGCAGGACGTTCGCCCAGGGCGGAAAGAATGCCGTCTTCGGTCGCGTCTTCGGGCAGGTCAAGCGCCTTGGCGATCCGGGCAAAGGGGGGCGATGTGTCGGGCATGGGGTGCTCCTGTGCGCTGGCAAGTGCCTTGATGTGTAGGGCTGGCCTATGGACAAGGGACGCGCCCATAAGCCGTGTGATCCGTCCCTTCGCATCATGCGTGAACACGGGCGACAGATAGCGGTATTCGCGGTTCGCGATCATCTCGCGCGCGCGGGCCGTCCAGTCCACCTTGGCCCAGAAGCCTGACCGGGCGTCATAGAAGATCGACTTGATCCAGCCCGCAGCCGGGACAGGGCCATTGCCGCGCCGGGAGGCAGTAGCTGCACCGTATCAGGCACAGTTCCCCCCGGCAGTTCGCCGCATGTGGCGTGAACATGGGTCATGATCAGGCCGCGCTCAGGAAGGGCGTGACAAGCGGTTTCGCCGTGCCCTTCCATTCGTTCGAGTTGCCGCCGTCAATGGTGACGGGGCCATCTTCATCGCGCACCGGGTGTTCGGTATCGAAGAAGTTCTGGCCGTCATAGCACAGGGTATCGAAGCCAGCGGCCAGCAGGCCGAACACCACATGATCGGGGTGGATTGCAGCTTCATAGCCCATGCTCTGAATCATCGGCGCGAAGACGCCAAGGCGATCATCGGAAATATCGTCGCGGCTGATCGAAATGGTGCTTTCGAACTTGCGGTTCGTGATGGTGAAGCCAT
>NZ_JBQTCF010000085.1:0-1631 GCF_052379845.1 Roseinatronobacter sp. NSM
GGAGCTCAAACGCTTTGAGTCAGAACAGGTCGCCCCGGAGCAGGTGGATCACGAGGGCAGTCCGGACATGAATGAACTGCAGGATGAACCGTTGGGGGCAACCACCGGGGCTGAAACGGCGGATTCGGTCGTCGAGAGCGCAAGTTCCGCCCTCGATCTCGTGCTGGACATCAACGTCGATGATCTTGTGGAGGAAGCGGAGCTGGCGTCCCGCTTCGGGAGGCTCGAAATCCCGGAGTTCCAGCCGGACAACCGGGTACCGTTCCTGAACGCGAAGAACGCCATGGCGCTCACCTTTGCTCTGGACCGGTCCGTGATCACGCCTGAGAGCTTGGTCGTTTATGGAGCGCTCAGGGAAACTGAAGACTGTAATCAGGCGTTCCGGTTCCTTCAAGACGTGACCCCGAGTCAGCGCCAGGAAATGATGTCTCGCGTCTCGCAAAGCGTGGTCATAGAGCCGCTTGTCAAGACGGACCATATCGTCTTGGTCCCTGACTTCGATGATGAGCGCGGGCTCTTCGATTTTCCCCCACTTGATCTGGTCTCCGGCCCTGTAAACCTCACCGAAGGTCACCATGCCATCTATGAAATTTCCGGGACCCGGATCCGGGGTGAGAGCAATCAAAGGTGCCGTTATATCTCACAGGATTTCATGAGCATGGAGGTGTCCTTTGGCCCGGCCCTTGAACTCTCCCCGCTGATCGCGAACCTTTCGACCGCGGACCGGATTTCTGGGGCCTCCACGCGCAACCCGAACCGGACTGGGGAACGGCTCATGCTGGCCCGGGTTGTCTCCGAGCCCTCCGGGACTCAGCAGGATAACCGGGGACGTCTTCACCCGGTCCTGTCGCCGGTGAGAATTCATTTTTACGGGGGGACGGAGGGTGCGCACCGCTCCACCAGCGCGGCCCGCTACCTGATCTCGTACGATGTCGGGGCGCAGGAGTGGTATTACGATCTGCCCGTCATCGATCAGGGCGGCCGGGAAACGGGACGGGAGCGAATTCTTGTAAGCGCCCCGTAGGACTTTTAAAGGTATGAAGTGTTGAGTGCCTCTGATGAGTATTCCACGGCATTTGGCCACCTGTGGCACAAACAGGTGGCCGGTCATTCCGTTGAATGATTCAGAAGTCGTAATGCTGGGTAAGTGCCATCACCTTTGTGGCTGAGATCGGGGATTTGCGCCGTTTCGACACCACGGTGAAATTGATGGCTTATTTGGGGCTCGTGCCAAGCGAATGCTCGACCGGGAAAACGACCAAGCGTGGCGGGATTATGTGTGATATAATGAGCCGTGGTAAGTTTCAGGCTCTCTCGGGTCCAGGGCGCGGAAAATCCGGCTTGAAACAATCGGGGCCGGCCATGCATTGTGCGTTGGTCCTGTCTTGCGTCACGCGCGCATCTGGTTTTGGGGGGCGGTGCTATACCGAGACATCTTCGAGAAATAGTGTCCAAATCCTGTCCCCGCAACCATCGCCAATTGCCCATCACGCCCGCCCCCAAGGCGGGCGTTGGCATTTATGCCCTCCATCGCTCCACAAAGCGCCAAAATCGCCCCCAATTCTCCATAAATCTCAATCACATGCCCATTCGCCGCGTCCGCGTCAGGCCGCAGCGTGATCCGCTGGGGT
>NZ_JBQTCF010000086.1:0-1547 GCF_052379845.1 Roseinatronobacter sp. NSM
CCTATTCTGTTGAAAAACTCTGCTTGATTGGTTGGTTGACTACTGATTCACTTTCTTCAGGTTTGGCGGAGGTGGACGGCGATGATGGGGCCGCGGCAAGAAGCGCAGAGCGCACTATTCTATGAGTTTTCGATCGAAGGGCATGTTCCGCAAGATCACCTGCTGCGCTCGGTTGACCGGTTCGTGGACCTGTCAGATATCCGCCAACATCTTGCGCCCTTCTACAGCGCCACAGGACGGCCATCGGTTGCCCCGGAGCTGATGATCCGGATGCTGCTCGTTGGTTACATTATGGGCATCCGCTCGGAGCGTCGGCTGTGCGAGGAGGTCCATCTCAACCTCGCATATCGCTGGTTCTGTCGCCTTGATCTGACCAGGCCGGTGCCTGACCATTCGACCTTCTCCAAGAACCGGCATGGCCGTTTTCGCGACAGCGATCTGCTGCGGCATCTGTTTGAGACGGTTGTCGCGCGCTGCATCTCGGAGGGGCTGGCGAGTGGCCAGCGTCTGGCGGCGGATGCCAGCCTGATCCAGGCGGATGCAAATCGCCAGAACTCCACTCCACAGGCAGATTGGGACCCCACGGCCATCAACCCCGAAGATGCGCCAAGGGCTGTTCGGGAATATCTTGCCACCCTTGATGATGCGGCTTTTGGTGCGGCCAGCCCGGTCGTGCCGAAGTTTACATCGCATTCCGACCCGGCTTCGCAATGGACCGGGGCCCGTGGCGGCCCGGCCTATTTTGCCTATTCCACCAACTACCTGATCGACACCGACAACGGGGTTATTCTCGACGTGGAGGCAACCCGCTCGATCCGCCAGGCCGAGGTCGGATCAGTGCGCACGATGATCGACCGGGTCAGCGATACCTTCGGCATCAAGCCGGAACGCCTGATTGCGGACACCGCCTACGGCAAGGGCGAGATGCTCGACTGGCTGGTTCAAAAGCGCGGGATCGCGCCGCACATTCCGGTCATCGACAAATCAGGACGCAAGGATGGCACCTTCGAGCGGGCCGACTTTATCTATGATGCCGAGCAGGACGTCTACACCTGTCCGGGCGGCAAGGAGCTGAAGCAAAACCGCCGGACGTTCAAAAAGCCCCGAGAGAATAAACCGGATGAAGATGGCATGTTCCGTTACAGATCCAGCAAAGCCGATTGCGATGATTGTGCCTTGAAATCGCGCTGCTGTCCGAAAGACCTTTCGCGCAAAGTGACAAGGTCAGTCTATGAGCCGTCCCGCGATGTGGCCCGGGCGATCGCGCGCACAACGCAATACGCGATCTCGTGCAAGCTACGAAAAAAGGTCGAGATGCTGTTCGCGCATCTGAAGCGGATCCTTGGTCTGAATCGTCTGCGATTACGTGGCCCATGCGGCGCGCACGACGAATTCCACCTCGCAGCCACCGCCCAGAACCTCAGAAAGCTCGCAAAACTCCTCCCGACGTCTCCAATTGCCCGGGCAGCGTAACGAGGAGAACGCGCGCCCAGTAAACGGGTCAAATCGTCCCGGCTGAAACAGCGAGTTTTTCAACAGAATAGGCC
>NZ_JBQTCF010000087.1:0-1535 GCF_052379845.1 Roseinatronobacter sp. NSM
TGGACCTGTCGCGGTTTGGTGCCGCTCCTTTGATAGCGTAATGTGCAGCAAAGGAGATGACTCATGGGCACAGGAAGAACGGACGAATTTCGTAAAGATGCGGTGCGAATTGCACTGAGTTCGAAGGATTAGAAAATGATCTGGGGGATCATTTTCCCTGAGGACGGGCTTTCGCGGCAGCAAGTTGCGGATGATTTGGGCGTTGGCAAATCGACGCTGAACAAGTGGGTGACGGCGCATCGAGATACGGACGTGGTCTCGTCTGAGGATCGCGAGCTTGCTAAGGAGAACGAACGGCTTCGGCGCGAGAACCGCATCCTCAAGGACTTGCAAGGATAAGCCGACAGTCCGGGGGACTGTTGGCCCGCAGCAAGAGGGATATATTAAAAAAAGGTCGTCATTGATTGCGCCATTGGTTCGAGCAACAATGGCGACCAGTTCTTCGCGAGCCAAAAGCCGTGAGGTTCAGGTTCGTTGAAGAGTGAGCCATGTCGCGCCATCGGTCCGAGCGACAATGGCGAACGCGGGGCTTTCCCGGTCGATCGGCTGTGTCGGGTGATGAATGTCAGCCCCCGCGGATTGCGGGCGTTCCGCAGCCGTCCGGCCAGCCACAGGCAGCGCATGGATATGGTGGTTCTGGCGCATATCAAGGAGCAGTCGCGCCTGAGCCTGGGCAGCTATGGCCGCCCACGAATGACCGAAGAACTGAAGGAGGTCGGTGTCGATGTCGGGCACCGGCGTGTCGGTCGCGTTCGACAGGAAAACGATCCCCCGGATCGTTTTCAGAACCTGTCTCACTGCGCGAAAACGGGATTACCGTTGAAAGAACGCGCAAGTTCAAGGCGACCACAGACAGCGATCATACGTTCAACATCGCCCCGAACCTGCTGGATCGCGACTTCAAAGCAGATCAGCCGAACCAGAACCGAAGGTCCGCGCAGCGAAATGGGCTGGCGACATCAGCTACATCTGGACCCGTGAGGGTTGGCTGTATCTGGCGCTCGCCATTGTCCTCGGACCAATGGCGGACAATGGCTCGCTCCTCGATCTGCATTCGCGGCGGGTTATCGGGTGGGCCGTCAGCAATCGCATGAAGCGTGATCTGGCGATCCGGGCCCTGAAAATGGCCATCGCCTTCCGAGCGCCACCCAAAGGCTGCATTCATCACACAGACAGGGGCAGCCAATATTGTTCGCATGACTATCAGAAAATCCTGCGCGAACACGGGTTCAAGGTCTCGATGAGTGGGAAAGGGAATTGCTATGAGTTCAAGCTGGTCCGCGCCAGCGGATTGAACGATCCGGGGGATCGTTCAAAGGCGCAGAACGCCGCAGTCGAAACCTTCTTCAAGACCATCAAGGCCGAACTGATCTGGCGGCGCACTTGGGAAACGCGTCGACAGGCCGAAACCGCCATCTTTCAATACATCAACGGCTTCTATAACCCTCGACGCCGGCATTCAGCATTGGGCTGGAAAAGCCCGGTCGCTTTTGAACGGAAGGTGGCTTAAACGAGCACCTGGAGCGGCACAAATA
>NZ_JBQTCF010000088.1:0-1535 GCF_052379845.1 Roseinatronobacter sp. NSM
AATTCTGTTGAAAAACTCTGTGCTGCATCGCGGAATTTTCGGGTCTGAAATGACGGCGAGCGCCATTGATCATGGCGCTGCGGGTGCAGTTACTGGGATCGGGAATGTCTTGGCGAGTTTGCGGAGGTTTTGGGCGGTTGCGGCGAGGATAAATTCGTCATTTGCGCCATATGGGCCTCGCAATCGAAGGCGGCCCAAGCCGAGTATTCGCTTCAGATGTGCAAACAGCATCTCGACCTTCTTTCGGAGCCGCATCGCGATGACGTAATCATCGGTCTTGGCAATATCGCGGGCGACCTGGCGCGCGTCTTCGTGTTCTTCGCGGGTGATGGTGCGCAACTCGGCGTTCGGGCAGCATCTGTCTTTCGAAGGGCACGCCTGACAGGCCAGTTTCCGTGCGCGGTATTTTGCGACCCCTTTGCCTGTCGGGCCTCGGTTCGGGTCGGAATAGTTGCGGCGAAATTGCTTCAAGTCGTAGCCTTCGGGGCAGATGTAGCGGTTGTTTTCGGGATCCCACTCGAAGTCCTCCCGGCTCCATGTGCCATCGGTGCGCGCGGACTTGTCGATGACCGGGATGAATGGACCAATCTTGCGTTCGACCAACCAGCCCAGCATTGGCCCCGACCCATAGGCAGTGTCCGCGATCAGCCAGTCAGGTTGCATTCCAAAGGTTTCGCGCACCCGATCCAGCATCCTGCGCGTTGACCCGACTTCTGCCTGCCGGATTGACCTTGTGCCCTCAACATCCATGATCACCCCGTGATCCGTATCGATGAGATAGTTATCGGAATACGCAAAGAATGCCGGTGCCTTATGGGCGGCAGTCCACTGGCTGGCCGGATCGGAGTGCGAGGTGAATTTTGGTTCAACCTCGCTTGCCGCGCCAAAAGCTTCATGATCCAGAACGTCAAGATATTCCCTGACGGCCCGCGGTGCCTCGGCGGGGTCAATATTCTGCGTGTTCCAATCCTCCTTGCGCGTCGAGTTCTGCTTGTTGACATCGGCCGCGATCAGACTGGCATCCACAGCAAACCTCTGGCCGCTCGCCAGTCCCTCAGTGATGCAGCGCGCAACGACGGTTTCGAACACATGGCGGAGCAATTCGCTTTCCCGAAACCTGCCATGACGGTTCTTGGAAAAGCTGGAATGATCGGGGACCGGATCAGTAAGGTCTAGGCGACAGAACCAGCGATACGCCAGGTTCAAATGAACTTCTTCGCACAGACGCCGCTCCGACCGGATGCCAAAACAATATCCCACAAGCAGCATGCGGATCAGCAGCTCCGGGTCGAGGGACGGTCGCCCGGTGTGGCTGTAGAACGGTGCCAGATGCGCACGAATGCTGCCAAGGTCGACAAAACGATCAATCGCGCGCAGCAGATGGTCTTGCGGCACATGATCTTCAAGCGAGAAATCATAGAATAATGCGCTTTGTGGCTGTTGCCTCGGTCCCATCATGGCCGTCATCCCCTGCACCAACGCAAGAATTGAATCAGGGTTCAAACTCAAAAACAACAAGAGTTTTTCAACAGAAT
>NZ_JBQTCF010000089.1:0-1488 GCF_052379845.1 Roseinatronobacter sp. NSM
GTTCGCCCTGAACAATCCTCTCACCCGGCTTCTGGTGTAACTTTATTGACTGTGCGCTGCCAAATGGCGGCGAGTATGGCCGCGATGAAGAGCGCCAAGATTGCTCTCAGGTGGGCCAGTATCTTGCGGATATTGTGGCCGCAGGCGCAGAGGACAGCAAAGATCGCATCGCCCTCCGTGCCCTTCAGCGGGCATCGCGTCAGTCGTCCGTCTGTTTTCATGTGCCCGATCTCGGCCTCGATGGCGCTGCGTCGTCGCAGGAGTTTCGCCAGCATGGGTGTGATGCCTTTGCGCATGCCGCTGATCAGCACGCGGGTGCGCGTCACGCCATGGCCGCGATAGCCTCGGTCGACCACGGCCAGCGCGGGGCGGATGTCGGTCAGCACTTCGACCTGATCCAGCGCGTCCGCGAGCGTGTGGCCGTCATACGGGTTGCCGGGCATGGAGCGGGCACCGACAATGAAGCCCTCGTTGATGGTGGCGGCGATGGAAACCTTGGTGCCGAACTCGTATCGGACCCGCGCCTTGCCTTTCGAGATGCAATCGACCTCGGGCTCATGCAGGCTGTAGATCTTGTGTTTGTCCTTCGGCTTTTGGTCCAGCAGCCGCCCCGTCAGCACCAGCGCATCGCAGATTCCCTCGCGCAGCGCGCCTGCAGGAATGTCGCGCAGGTGGCGGCGTAGATCGCGCATGACCCGACCTGTGTAGCCTTTCAGCGTTCGCAGCGCCTTGCGCATGCGCTTGAACTGGCGGGCATGGGCATAACGCCCGACCTGCCGTGCGAGGCGCGGGGCAAGCCGTGCGTAGCTCTGGCGCAATTCGACACCCGCCTCACGGGCCAGCGCCACAAGCTTCTGGCGGGCGCGTTCATAGAGCCGTGCATCAGTCGGATAGGCGATGTTCTTTTCCATGACCGTCGTGTCAACCGAGACCCGCTCAAGGCTTTTGTCATCCACAGCCCCCGAGGCGCGCCCAGCCTCGATGGTCTTGGTTAGCAACCACTCAGCACCTTCCTCGCCAATGCGGTTACGCCAGCGCGTCAGGGATGACGGGTTGATCGGGGCGCGGTGCCGAAAGAACACCTCGCCGCAGAAATGCTGATAATAGGGGTTCTCCACCCAGCGCGCGACCACAGCCTCATCCGACAACTGGTAGGCATGCTGGAGGTAGAGAAGACCCGCTACCAGGCGCGAGGGCGTGGCGGGCCGGCCAGCCTCCGAAGGAAAAAACCCGGCCCATTCGCGCTCGAAAAACTCCCAGTCGATCAGTGCGGCCAGCTTTACCAGCTCATGGCGCATGTCGATGATTTCGACCAGACGCGCGCGAAACAGATCGTCTTGCTCTGGCCCCTTCGGCTTCGCCTTCATCGCCCACCCCGAAATTGCAAGGTTTCTGCTGGAATCATACAAAACCCTGCAATCAAGGGCGACAAAAATCGCCCTTTTTAATCGCAAAATCAGTGTATTGCGAATTGTTCAGGGCGAACTA
>NZ_JBQTCF010000090.1:0-1420 GCF_052379845.1 Roseinatronobacter sp. NSM
GTAAGCGTGTTCTGGCACCCACCTTCCAGGCTTTGTCCTGAGCTGCGATCTCCGACCTGATTGAAATCGGGATGGAGTTTCGCGATGGTGACTACGGATGAGTTTCTCCGTGACTATGGGGTAGATATCCGCACGAATGGTCAGCGGCGTTGGCCGGATGAGG
This sequence comes from Roseinatronobacter sp. NSM, assembly GCF_052379845.1. Taxonomy (NCBI): domain Bacteria; kingdom Pseudomonadati; phylum Pseudomonadota; class Alphaproteobacteria; order Rhodobacterales; family Paracoccaceae; genus Roseinatronobacter; species Roseinatronobacter sp. NSM. Next base: position 164 of record NZ_JBQTCF010000090.1, read on the forward strand.
TGAAAGCGCGGATTGTGGCAGAGACGCTGGAGCCGGGGGCTACGGTGAATGAGGTTGCGCGCCGATACGGTTTACGCGCCAATCACCTGTCAGAGTGGCGTGGTCGTGCGCGGCGCGGCAAACTTGTTCTTCCTGCGGTTCCGGAAGATGACAGCCTGTGCTTCGCTCCGGTCGTTCTGTCGGGTCTGAAGGCGCCAGTTTCACAGGACAACCTACCCATCAAGCCGGTTTCGTCAAAGCCGATCGAGATTGTTACTGCGGCTGTCACGATCCGTCTGGACGGAGATATAGGCACAGACCGGCTTGTCGAGATCGTGCGCGCCTTGGGGGCGCGCGCATGATCTTTCCGTCCAACCGCGTGCGCGTGCTGGTCGCGACGCAGCCTGTCGCTCGCCATTGGGCTTGAACCAATGGCGCCCATGGCTCGCTCCGTAAGGGTCACGATGGCCTCTGCGCACTGGTGGCGTCCACGCTGCGCAAGGACCCTTATACTGGGACAGTGTTTGTGTTTCGCGCGCGGCGTGCTGACCGGTTGAAGCTTTTGTATTGGGATGATGAGGAGGATCAGGAAACAGTCTGGGGGACTGTTTCCCCGACGAATGGTCTCGTGATGGCTTACAAACGCCTGGAGGACACGACCTTCACCTGGCCTGCGATCAAGGACGGGATCATGGCGCTGAACCATGCCCAGTTTGAGGCACTGTTTTCCGGGCTGGACTGGCGCAAGGTCAAGCCGGTTGAGCCTCGTCCGCCGAGCGCGCCAGAGTAGATTAAGGCACTGTTTTTGCTTTTATATCAGTATGGATTCCGGTAAAAAATCGGGCATGTCGAACACCCCTGCAATCAACCTTGCTGAACTCCCTGCCGATCAGCGCGCGGCCGTGGAAGCGTTGATGCAGGAGGTCAGCGCGCTCAAGGAAATCACCACGCGCCAGGAGCATCTGATCGCTGAGTTGAACCATGCCCTGCATGGGAAACGATCAGAGAAGCTGACGGAGGATGAACGCCAGCTGGCCTTTGAAGACCTGACCATCGCGCTCAAAGAGGTCGAGGCCGAGAAGGAAACACGCGCGGCGTCCCAAGGTGATGGAACACGCAAGAAACCCGCTCCGCGGCGCAATATCGGGAATCTGCCCGCATCTTTGCCGCGCATCGAGAATGTCATCGATCCGGACAGTCTGATCTGCCCCTGTGGGTGTGGCGAAATGCACAAGATCGGCGAAGATCGCACAGAGCGGTTGGACATCGTGCCTGCGC
>NZ_JBQTCF010000091.1:0-1382 GCF_052379845.1 Roseinatronobacter sp. NSM
CCAAAAGGATACCTGAGATGAAACCGCATACATTGTCGTCTTTTGACCGTGATCTTGACGCGATCCGCCTGAATGTTCTGACGATGGGCGGTCAGGTTGAGGATGCAATTCTGAATGCGTCGCGGGCGCTGGAGACGCGCGATGAGGATCTTGCGGCGCAGGTTGTGCAGGGCGACAAGCTGATTGACGCCTCTGAGGAGGAGATTAACGCGCAGGTTGTGCGGCTTCTTGCGCTGCGCCAGCCGCAGGCGGATGATTTGCGCGCGGCGGTGGCGGTCATGAAGATGGCGGGCGAGCTGGAGCGTCTGGGCGATTACGCCAAGAACATGGCCAAGCGCGTGCCGGTGCTGATTTCGGCGCCGGTGATTGATGGGGCGGCGGGCGCGTTGCGGCGCCAGTCGCGGCTGGTGGGCCAGATGCTCAAGGACATGCTGGACGCGTTTTCGCGGCTGGATGTGGGCCTTGCGCGCGATGTGATTGCGCGCGATGTGGAAGTGGACGACATGACCAATGCGCTGTTTCGGGAATTCATCACGCATATGATGGAAGACCCGCGCAACATTACGCCCTGCCTGCATTATGTGTTTATTGCCAAGAACATAGAACGCATGGGCGATCTGGTGACGCATGGCGCGGAACATGTGATTTTCGTGGCCGACGGCCGGCCTGCGGGCGCGCGCGAGAAGGGCCATTCGACCGCGTTGATTGATGCGCCCAAAGGGTGATGTGATGGTGGATGCCGACACGCCGCTGGTGCTGATTGTGGATGACGAACCCGCGCAGCTTGCGTTGCTAAGCTATAACCTGAAGGCGGCGGGGTTTCGCATTGCGACCGCCAAGGATGGCGAGGAAGCGGTGCTTGCGGTGGCCGAACAAGGCCCCGATGTGGTGTTGCTGGACTGGATGCTGCCGCGCCTGTCGGGGCTGGAAGCGTGCCGCCAGATCAAGGCCAGCGCGGCGGGGCGGGCGGCGGCGGTGATCATGGTATCGGCCCGGTCGGAAGAAAGCGACCGCGTGCGCGGGCTGGACACGGGTGCGGATGACTACATTGTCAAACCCTATTCGGTGGCGGAACTGGTGGCGCGTGTGCGCGCCAACCTGCGGCGGCTGCGCCCTGCGGCTGCCGGTCAGGTGCTGGAATATGGTGATATCCGACTGGACCCTGACAGCCACCGGGTGACGCGGGCAGGGGCGGCGGTGCATCTGGGGCCAACGGAATTCCGGCTTCTGGGCGCGCTGATGGAACGCCCCGGCAAGGTCTGGACGCGCGAGGCGCTTCTGGACCGCGTCTGGGGGCGCGACATCTATATCGACACGCGCACTGTGGATGTGCATGTCGGCCGCCTGCGCAAGACGCTGTGCACCACCACCAACGGCCCCGA
>NZ_JBQTCF010000092.1:0-1303 GCF_052379845.1 Roseinatronobacter sp. NSM
AATAATTCTGATTTCGAGGGCGCAGATTTTCATCTTCACGATTAGAGCGATCAAGGTTTCTCAATACAAACCTAAAGGACACAGATTTCACAGACTCAATTCTCATGTCGGTAGATTTTTCAGGGTCGGACCTATCACGTGCAAACTTCAAGGGGGCAATTTTGATAGATTCAGATTTAGGCGATGCGATAATGTGTGGAACAATAAGTCCAGATGGCGATCTGCTCTATATCGGCTGTTAAATTTCTTTCCTTCGGAGAAACAGGTGGATGCGGCCAACAAGAAATTCCTGCCCTGATTTCTAGGGGGGGACCCTACCTCTCGATCAGGTCCCCGTGTGTCTTTCTCTTGGCGCTGGGCTATGCGGCTTCGTTAAGGATGCGATGCACAGACATACGGCTGACACCCATTTCTTCAGCGATCTTGTAGGTCGATAGACCATCAGCACGAAGGGCTTTCACCTTGTCACGGTCGATAGACTTGGAGCGTCCCTTGTAGACCCCCTTGGCCTTAGCCTTGGCAATGCCCTCAGCTTGTCTCTTCTTGATGATCGAACGCTCGAACTGTGCGAATGCCCCCATCAGGTGCAGTTGTAGCTGTGCGAAGGGATCATCTTGGTTTGCGCCGAAGGTGAGGTTCTCAGACACGAAGCTAATTGACACCCCCTTGCTATTGAGAGTGCTGATGATGTCCTGAAGGTCACGCAGATCACGGGCGAGACGATCTATAGACCACACTACCACCTTGTCCCCATCTCTGACCCATTGGAGCATCTCCTGAAGGGCGGGACGGTCTGAGGCGTTCTTGCCTGAAAGTTTCTCTTCAAATACCTTCTCGACACCCTGAAGGTCTTGCCGCTCTAGGTTTTGGTCTACGCTTGAAACCCGCTTATATCCGACAACAGCCATGACACTTCCCCTATGTGGTAACTTATGAGTCTAGAGTTACCGCGTATTGGTAACATTTTCAAGCGATTCGGCCCTATTGTTACCACCATACAGTAACATTTAGATGGTCATGCTAGGGTCGAGGCTATTGTTACTGTGTAGCGTTCCCTAAGGCTTTGGTATCGGGCATGACGCGTTCCTGCTGGTAGACATCGCCCTACAGGTCGAGAGGGCTGGTCCTGAGATTTCAAAGACAGAGAGGAGAGACGCACTTAGAAAAGTGGTGTCATATGATAACGCTATACAGTCCTCTACATGAGACCAATGACCACCAGACAGCCCTCATATCAGATTGATTTCATGAGGGATTTGCCTTCAGCGTATCCGTCCGGTCTCCCTGCTCTGACGGGGTGATG
>NZ_JBQTCF010000093.1:0-1084 GCF_052379845.1 Roseinatronobacter sp. NSM
TCGCGCACGCCCGCGCTGGCGGCAATGCGCGCACGGCCCGCGCGGTAGGCGTCTGCAATGCCGTCGGTCAGCATGGTCTGCGCGCCCACCCCTTCCAGCGCGGCCTTGGCGGTGGCGGCAAACGCATCGGCCTGCGGCCCGTCCAGCACCACGGCAATACCGGGATTGGTGCAGAACTGGCCCGCGCCCATGGTCAGGCTGGCGGCCCAGCCTGCGGCAATATCGGCCCCGCGCGCGCCCATGGCCGCAGGCAGGATGAACATTGGGTTCACGCTGCCCAATTCACCGAAAAACGGAATGGGATCAGGGCGTTGCGCGCATAGATCAAACAGCGCGCGACCCCCGCCAAGCGACCCGGTGAAGCCCACAGCGCGGATCAGCGGGTGGGTGACCAATGCCGCGCCCACCTCGCGGTTGCCGCCTTGTATCAGGGAAAACACGCCCGGATGCAGCCCGCAGGATTTGGCCGCTGCAGTGATTGCATCGCCCACCAGCTCGCCCGTGGCGGGATGGGCGGAATGGCCCTTGACGACGACGGGACAGCCTGCCGCCAGCGCCGCTGCTGTGTCGCCGCCGCCCACCGAAAAGGCCAGCGGAAAGTTCGACGCGCCAAACACCGCCACAGGGCCGATGGGGCGCTGGATCATGTGCAATTCGGGGCGCGCGGCAGGCTGGCGGTCGGGCAGGGCGGCGTCATGGCGGCGGTCCAGATACTCGCCCTTGCGGATATGGTCTGCAAACAGGCGCAGCTGGCCCGTGGTGCGCCCGCGTTCGCCCACCAGCCGCGCTTGCGGCAGGCCGGTTTCGGCGCAGCCCATCGCGGTGATGGCCTCGCCGCGCGCGTCAATCTCATCTGCGATGGCGTCCAGAAACGCAGCGCGCTCCGCGCGGGCGGAGTAGCCGAAGGTTTCAAACGCCTCCTCGGCCGCGCGGCAGGCGCGGTCCACCAGTTCCGGCGTGCCCACTGCAAATTCATGCGCGGGGCCATGCGCCGGGCTGGATGCAAACCGCGCCCCCCCGTCAACCAACTCCCCTGCAATCAAATGCATCCCATGCGGTTCATGCGTCATATCAGTGCCTTTCA
>NZ_JBQTCF010000094.1:0-1065 GCF_052379845.1 Roseinatronobacter sp. NSM
TTACTCGATGATTTTTGCCACGACGCCAGCGCCGACGGTGCGGCCGCCTTCGCGGATGGCGAAGCGCAGTTTTTCTTCCATCGCGATGGGGGCGATCAGTTCGACAACGAATTTCAGGTTGTCGCCCGGCATCACCATTTCAGTGCCTTCAGGCAGCTGGACCATGCCGGTCACATCGGTGGTGCGGAAGTAGAATTGCGGACGGTAATTCGCAAAAAACGGGGTGTGGCGGCCGCCTTCTTCCTTGGTCAGGATATAGGCTTCTGCTTCGAACTTGGTGTGCGGCTGAACCGATTTCGGTTTGCACAGAACCTGACCACGCTCCACATCCTCGCGGCCAATACCGCGCAGCAGCGCACCGATATTGTCGCCCGCTTCCCCGCGATCCAGCAGCTTGCGGAACATTTCCACACCTGTGCAGGTCGTGGTCTTGGTGTCGCGGATCCCCACGATTTCGATGCTGTCGCCAACATTGATCACACCACGTTCCACACGGCCGGTCACAACTGTGCCGCGACCCGAAATCGAGAACACGTCCTCGATGGGCATCAGGAAGGGCTGGTCCACCGCACGCTCGGGCGTGGGGATGTAGCTGTCCACAGCGGCCAGCAATTCACGGATCGAATTCTCGCCAATCTCGGGATCACGGCCTTCCATCGCGGCCAGCGCCGAACCTTTGATGATGGGAATATCATCGCCGGGATAGTCGTAGGAGGTCAGCAACTCGCGGATTTCCATTTCCACCAGTTCCAGCAATTCCTCATCATCGACCTGATCGACCTTGTTCATGTAAACAACCATGAACGGAATGCCGACCTGACGGCCCAGCAGGATGTGTTCGCGCGTTTGCGGCATGGGGCCGTCAGCGGCGTTCACCACCAGAATGGCGCCGTCCATCTGCGCAGCACCGGTGATCATGTTTTTCACATAGTCCGCGTGGCCGGGGCAATCGACATGCGCATAATGGCGCGTCTCGGTTTCATATTCCACATGCGCGGTCGAAATCGTGATCCCGCGCGCTTTCTCTTCCGGCGCACCATCAATCTGGTCATAGGCGCGGAAATC
>NZ_JBQTCF010000095.1:0-1049 GCF_052379845.1 Roseinatronobacter sp. NSM
CGCGTCATTGAACTGGCGCGCATTCTGGCTGGCCCCTGGGCGGGCCAGACGCTGGCCGATCTGGGCGCCGAGGTTATCAAGGTGGAAGCCCCCCAAGGCGATGACACCCGCCGCTGGGGGCCGCCCTTCATTGACCGCGACGGCACCCCCGAAGCCGCCTATTTCCACGCCACCAATCGCGGCAAGAAATCCGTGACCGCAGATTTCGCCACGCCCGAGGGGCAGCAAAAGGTGCGCGACCTGCTGGCCAGCGCCGACATTGTGATCGAGAATTTCAAGCTGGGCGGGCTGGCAAAATACGGGCTGGATTATGCCAGCCTGTCGGCAGATTTCCCGCGCCTGATCTATTGCTCCATTACCGGCTTTGGCCAGACCGGCCCCTATGCCAGCCGCGCGGGCTATGATTACATCATTCAGGGCATGTCCGGGCTGATGTCGGTGACGGGTCCGGCAGACGGGCAGCCCCATAAAGTGGGCGTGGCGGTAACCGATATTTTCACCGGCATTTATGCCAGCACCGCCATTCTGGCCGCCCTTCATGCCCGCGAAACCACGGGCAAGGGCCAGCATATCGACATGTCGCTGATGGATTGCGCAGTGGCCATCATGGCCAATCAGGCGATGAACTACCTTGCCACGGGCACGCCGCCAGGGCGGCTGGGCAATTTCCACCCCAATCTGGCCCCCTATCAGGTGGTGCCCTGTGCGGATGGGCATATCATCATCGCAACGGGAAATGACGGGCAATACCAGCGGCTCTGCGCCGTTCTGGGGCTGGAGGATCTGGCGCAACACCCTGATTATGCAAGCAATGCCGCGCGCGTGCGCCAGCGTGACGCGCTGTCTGCGCTGATTTGCGCGCGGACACAAACCTGGGCCAAGGCCGATTTGCTGGCCGCCTGCGAGGGCGAGGGCGTGCCCGCCGGTCCCATCAATTCCATGGACGAGGTGTTTGCCGACCCGCAGGTGATCGCGCGCGGTCTGGAACTGGACATGGGCGGGCTGAAAGGCGTGCGCGCCCCGTTCCGGTTTTCAGACCACACCCTGGA
>NZ_JBQTCF010000096.1:0-864 GCF_052379845.1 Roseinatronobacter sp. NSM
TTTGCGACGTTGCGCCTGAAGCCATTCCCCGAAGGCCGCCACCAGAGGCGCAGTGCGCGACTGACGGGCAGACAGGCGCTGGCCCGGCGAGATGCCGCGGATGTCAGCCTCAACCGCATAGAACTCGGTGATGCGACGCAGACCTTCAGCCGCGATTTCCGACCCATCGCGGTCGAAGACTTCCTTCAGTTTGCGCCGCGCATGTGCCCAGCAATGAGCAATCCGAATGGGATCGCCGCCCTTGCGCGTGGGTTTGGTAAGCCGGTTATAGCCCGGATATCCATCTATTTGCAGGATGCCATCAAAGCCGGTCAGGAAGGTTTCGGCATTTTCGCCCGCGCGGCCTGACGCATAGAAATATACAACGCCCGGTGGGTCGTCTCCGCCCCAGGCACGGTCATCCCGCGCCAAGGCCCAGAGATAGCCGGTCTTGGTCTTTCCCCGACCGGGATCGAGCACAGGGGCTGTCGTTTCATCCATGAACAACTTGCCCGAGGCTTTCAGATGCTCGGCCAGCCTGTCAACCACGGGCCGCAAGTGGAAGGCCGCCTTGCCAACCCAGCTCGCCAACACGGCGCGGTGCAGATCAATGCCAGCTCGCGCCAGGATCTGGCTTTGGCGATACAAGGGCAAATGGTCCGCGTCTACGGGGCTTACGCGGCCGCATCTGCGGCCACGGTCCCCTTCGACTTGCTGACGAGAATATGCGCGATGGCCCCTTCAGTGGGGAGAGCCGCATCAATCAGGAAAGCTGGCACAGGGGCCTGACGCACACCGTCAGTGCAAGCACGACACGCGTTCGGGCAGTCATTCGAACCGATGGCATTCCTGCCCTCACTTCGGGCGCACCGTGACAATCACCCG
>NZ_JBQTCF010000097.1:0-857 GCF_052379845.1 Roseinatronobacter sp. NSM
GCGCGGGCTTGTGCAGCCTCAGCCGAGGCAGTCTGCACAGCAAGTGCGGCGCGCAATTCAGCGATTTGCAAGGTGGCATCTGACATGGCAAATCTTTATCACAGACACCACGAAAGGCCAATAAAAACAGTCCTTTCCCTGTGAGTTAACCAGCCGTTTTAGGCCTTTGTGTCCAGCGCGGATTTCTCCAGTCTATGCCTTCCAGAAGATAGCCGAGTTGTGCGGCTGATATCGCCACCGCCGTCCCTTCCTGGCTTACGGGCCAGATGAACTTGCCCGCTTCCAGGCGTTTCACATACAGCGACATTCCGACCCCATCATGCCATAAAAGTTTCACCAGATCACCTTTGCGGCCCCGGAAACAGAAGATTTCGCCACCATGCGGGTCACGCTCAAGGCCCTGCTGAACCGCCAAGGCCAAGGTGTTCATCCCTCGCCGCATGTCCGTCACACCACCTGCGATCCACACCTTCGTGCCCGCCGGAAACGCGATCATCGCAGCAACCTCAGGCCATTGAGCAAGCACGCGGCAGCATCCATATCGAAACCCGCAGGGATCGTCACACGATATCGCGCGCCAAGATCGATTGTTATCGCGGGCGGTTGCGACGGTGGCACGGGGGGCAGGCCTTCAGAAGCCGGCCCATCGTCTTGGGAAACAAGGCGCAAGAAGTGCGCGGCGCATCCAAGCATCCCAAACTTGTGCCGATAGCGCCAATCGTAGAGCTGTGATCGCGATATCTCATGGCGCCGCGCGACCGCGGCCAATGTCACACCGTCGCAATGGCTTTCTTCAACGATCGCGATCTACTCGTCATCCGTCAAATGGCGGCGACGGCCCGTGTCAGAAACCGACA
>NZ_JBQTCF010000098.1:0-849 GCF_052379845.1 Roseinatronobacter sp. NSM
ACGCGGCCGGGTTCTCAGCCAACACCGTGGCGCGGCTGAAAGCGAAATGGGCCGCTGAATACAGCGACTGGTGCAAGACCGATCTGAGCCGGGACGATTGGGCGTATCTTTGGGTCGATGGCATCTATAGCGGGCTGCGCGCGGCCGAGGACAGGCTTTGTGCCTTGGTCGTGATCGGCGTAAATGCCCGTGGCGAAAAGCACTTCCTTGCCATCGAGGATGGTGTGCGCGAGTCCACGCAAAGCTGGCGCGAGGTGTTGCTCGCCCTCAAGGCGCGGGGTCTGAAGACGCCGAAGCTGGCCATCGGCGACGGTGCGATGGGGTTCTGGGCAGCGCTGGAGGAGGTCTTTCCCAAAACCCGCCAGCAGCGATGCTGGGTTCACAAGACGGCGAATGTGCTCAATTGCCTGCCCAAACGCTCGCAGCCCAAGGCCAAGAAAATGCTGCATGACATCTGGCAGGCTGAGACCAGGAAAGACGCCGAGGCTGCCTTCGATCTGTTCATCGAGACCTATGAGCCGAAATACCCGAAGGCCACCACTTGCCTGATCAAGGATCGGGAAGAGCTGCTATCTTTCTACGACTTTCCAGCGCAGCACTGGCAGAGCATCCGCACCACCAATCCGATCGAGAGCACCTTTGCCACCATCCGTCACCGCACCAAACGCGCCAAAGGCTGCCTGACCCGTCCCGGAATGTTGCACATGATGTTCAAGCTCGCTCAATGCGCAGAAACAAGCTGGCGCAAGCTGCGCGGCTTCGCCCACCTCGCCGACGTCATCGAAGGCGTCGATTTCATCAACGGCGTCAAGCCATCAACACCAGATCGGGCCGCCGCGTGACAAGCCT
>NZ_JBQTCF010000099.1:0-847 GCF_052379845.1 Roseinatronobacter sp. NSM
CTAGGGCCTGTGGACAATCAGGGTTCCCATTGTGTCTGATTTCTGATTCAAACTTCCCAAATGGAGGTTTGGATGAACGAGCAGCGCTTTGTGGTGACAGATGCTGTATGGCGGCGGCTTGAGGCGCATTTGCCAGGAAAGGCGAGCGACGCCGGGGCTACTGCAAGGGATAACCGCCTGTTTCTGGAAGCAGTGTTCTGGCGGGTTCGGACCGGCTCCCCATGGCGCGACCTGCCGCCCGCTTTCGGTAACTGGAACAGCCAGTTCCGGCGTTTTCGTCGCTGGGCCAAGGCGGGCGTATTCGAGAGTCTTTTCAATGCTATGAGCAGCGCCCCGGACCTCGAATACGCGCTTATCGACGGCACCATCGTTCAGGTTCACCAGAAGGCAACCGGCGCAAAAGGGGGACTCAGCATCAGGCCATCGGGCGTTCGCGCGGTGGTCTGACAACCAAGATCGTCGCTCTGGTGGATGCGCTTGGCAACCTGGTCCGCTTCCTGCTGCTGCCATGTCAAGCGCATGACATGAGGGGTGTTGCCCCGTTGATCTGCAATGTTTCGTTCGGGGCGCTCTTGGCAGACAAGGCGTTCGATGCGAATTGGCTACTTAAAGAACTGGACACGCGAGGTTCAAGCGCCGTGATCCCCCCGAAAGCGAACCGCAAGCACCAGCGTGACTATGACGCCGCAGCCTACAAGTGGCGGCATCTGGTTGAGAACTACTTTGCAAAAATCAAGGAGTTCAGAGGGATAGCCACTCGATACGACAAGACAGACTGCAGCTACACAGCCAATTGGCACCTTGCCGCTGCCTTGATCGCATCAAGATGAATGTCCACAAGCCCTAG
>NZ_JBQTCF010000100.1:0-763 GCF_052379845.1 Roseinatronobacter sp. NSM
ATCCCGAAACGCCCGTCCACCGTGCGATGATCAAGGTAGAAGAACCCCTTGGGCTTGCCATCGCGCACCATATAGCCCGCATCCGGGTCCGTGCGGCTGACCTTGGTGGGCTTCACTTCGGGCGCACGCTCCTTTGGTGGCAGTGGCGGCTTGCCACGGGCGGTACGATCCGCCTCGACCGCCCGGTCCAGATCGTCCCAATAGGCCGCGCGCGATTTCGCGATCAGGCTCGTGTCATACCTGCCCTTGTTGGCCGAGGCCTTCAGATGCGTGCTGTCCGTATAAAGCACTTCGCCGCCCACCAGCCCCGCGCTCAGCGCCGCCTCCACGATCCGGTCGAAAATCTGCTGCGCCACATCGGTTGCGTCGAACCGGCGGCGGCGGTTCTGGCTGAAGGTCGAGGCATCGAACACCCGGTCCGTCAGCCGCAGTCCCAGGAACCAGCGATAGGCGACGTTCACCTCGATCTCGCGCATCAACTGCCGCTCGGAGCGGATGCCGAACAGATAGCCGATGAACAGCGCCTTGAAGAGCACCTCGGGCGGGATCGGCGGGCGGCCGTTTGCGGGGCAATAGAGCCCCTCGGTCAGATCACGGATGAAGCGAAAATCAATCGCCGCTTCAACCTTGCGCAACAGATGATCGGCAGGGACCAGGCTCTCGAGCGTCACCATCTCAAGCTCGGTCTGAACGGGGGCGGGCTTCCTCAACATACCCCATTGAATCAAAAGTCCCCGCCAAAAGCGAGGACTTTGTCAGCAGT
>NZ_JBQTCF010000101.1:0-738 GCF_052379845.1 Roseinatronobacter sp. NSM
CTAGCTGTGTAGTCCCAGCGTGTGGTGGTCTACTGATCTGTGACCATCAGAAGGATGCATTATGGGACAAATTCTTCACGGGAGCGCCAAGACTACGCACGCAGTCCGAGCTCTCATACAGCGATCGAAAGCTTCGAACGCGGCGCTGAGCCGGGAATTGGGCATGAACGTCAAGACGGTCGCCAAGTGGCGGAAGCGAGACAGCGTTCAAGATGCTGCGATGGGACCGAAGCAGGTCCATTCAACGGTTCTCAGCATCGAAGAGCAAGCCGTTATTGTTGCCTTCAGACGCCACACACTGCTGCCACTGGATGACTGCCTCTACGCACTGCAGCCGAGCATACCGCATCTGACGCGCGCGTCTTTGCACCGCTGTCTGCAACGACACGGGATTAGCCGACTGCCGGAGGTCGAGGGCGACAAGCCGAAGAAGAGATTCAAGCGCTACCCCATCGGGTATTTCCATATCGACATTGCTGAAGTCCGCACTGGCGAGGGAAAAATCCGCTTGTTCGTGGCCATCGACCGTACATCTAAGTTCGCCTATGTCGAACTGCACGAAAAGGCTGGCAAAATGATTGCAGCCCAATTCTTGCGCAATCTGATCGCGGCGGTGCCCTACAGGGTCCATACGGTTCTTACCGACAGCGGCATCCAGTTCACCAACCGCAAGCAGGATACATCAGCGTTCGAGCACATTTTTGACCGCGTCTGCCGTGAGAATGAGATCGACCATCG
>NZ_JBQTCF010000102.1:0-709 GCF_052379845.1 Roseinatronobacter sp. NSM
ATTGTTGTATGTCCATAGCCATTTTGTGGCTTGGTCTTGAGCCTCCTCAATGCTTTCGATGATGTATTGATCCAGCCATTCGTGCCGGACTGTGCGATTGTAGCGCTCGACCTAGGCGTTCTGCTGCGGCTGTCCGGGTTGGATGTGCTGGATGGTGATCTTGTGCTTCTCAGCCCATTTTCTCAGCGTTTCACTGATGTATTCGGGGCCATTGTCGACCCTGATCGTGCCCGGCTTGCCCCGCCACTCGATGATCCTGTCGAGGCTTCGTGTCACCCGTTCGGCAGGCAGCGAGAAATCGACCTCGATGCCCAGGCCTTCTCGGTTGAAGTCATCCAGCACGTTCAAAAGCCGAAACGCACGGCCGTCGCCGAGGCGATCGGCCATAAAGTCCATGGACCAGGTCACATTGGGCGCGTCCGGCACGGCCAGAACATCAGGCTTCTCCCGTTTCAGCCGCTTGCGGGGCTTGATACGCAGGTTCAGCTCCAGTTCACAGTAAATCCGGTAGACGCGTTTATGGTTCCACGGATGGCCCTTCACGTTGCGCAGATGCAGAAAACACAGGCCAAATCCCCAAGTTTTGCGGGCATCGGTCAGCCCTGTCAGCAGATCGGCGATCACCTCGTTCTCGTCCTTCAGCTTTGGACTATAACGATAACAGGTCTCGCTGACCCCGAAGGCCCGACATGCCAGCGCAATGCTGACC
>NZ_JBQTCF010000103.1:0-660 GCF_052379845.1 Roseinatronobacter sp. NSM
TTGCTTCACGCTGGCATCGGGTGTTTTTGCCACGCTGCCATTGCGATTTTCTTGATGTTCTGGGCGGCGGCGGCGAGGAGGGCTTGCCATCTGACACCCTTGAGGCCGCGATAGCGCGCATATCGGTGGCCATGGAGTTGCTTGGCATCTGCGAAGGAGCGCTCGACCGTCTCTTTTCGTCGTTTGGAGACGCGCTTGCCCCAATCGGTCAGGCGGTGGGCGTCGGTGCGTTCGCGGGCCTCGGCCCAGATGTGGCGGGTGACGGTTTTCTGCGGCTTTGCGCCCGAAGTGCAGGACGCCAGCAGCGGGCAGTCCCGGCAGATCGCCGGGTCGGATTTGTAATGCCGATACCCCTTACGATCCGTGGTGGCATAGCCGAGCAACTGGCCTTGCGGGCAGCGATAGCCGTCCTGATCGGCCTCATGGGCGAAGGCCTTGCGGGGCATCATGCCTTCGCGCGGCGGCACGGGACGACGGTAGCCCGTCACACCGAGGATCTGGCGATCCTCCAGCCCCTTCGCGATGGGGGCATCAGCATAGCCTGCATCCAGCCCCACCGCGCGCACCTCCAGCCCGAAGCGGATGCGCTGGCGGTCCAGCCGCGCCAGATAGGGAATGGAATCATGCACATTGGCAGGCGTGACATGGGTGTCCGTGATG
>NZ_JBQTCF010000104.1:0-627 GCF_052379845.1 Roseinatronobacter sp. NSM
AGGTGGGCAGCGGGGGCGCCTGTCGGTGCCAGTTCGAGACGGTTCGATTTCTTGGTTTTGTTTTTGTGGGGCGTATTTGACGTGGTGAGTTCTCAGGGGGGCAGGGCATCGGATTGCCTGCGGCCCTGATGGATTGGTTGTCCGGTTTGAAACAAGGGGTGTCCGGGATTCTGTCCGGATCTTCCTTGGGGATGACTGCGTCGCCGCTGGACGGTGGGCATGGGGGGGCAGTGGGGCCTGTCAGGCCGACGTGCTGCGCCCCCTTCGTGTGGCCGATGAAGTGTCATGGCAATCCGGACAGGGTTTGCCATGACACTGTAATCCGGGATCATGCGGTCGCGGTGGCCCTGTCCGAATCGGTGGCTCCCGGGGTTGACGGTTCCACATCCCAGAGCAGGTCTGCAATTTCTTCGGTCTGCAACTCCCGCTTCTCCAAAAGGGCGTCCGCCAGCCTCAAAAGGGCCGGGCGATGCTGGGCCAGTGAAGATTTTGCCGTGGCTTCCGCCTTGCGCAAGCTCTCATCGATCCGGTCGCGTAATGCCCCGGACAGGGCGGTGCGCTGGTCTGGCTTGTCCCAGAAGAGGGTGTCTTCAAACCCGAAATTCAGGTGCATCCGTGTCGCAAGTG
>NZ_JBQTCF010000105.1:0-563 GCF_052379845.1 Roseinatronobacter sp. NSM
CCTGATTGATTCTGATTCAACCTTCCAAAAGAGGAGGTTGAATTGGATCGGAACAGATTTGTTCTCACAGACCGACAGTGGGAATTGATTGAGCCCTTGTGCCCCGGTGGGGCGAATACGCCGGGGCGGACGGGGCGCGATACGCGGCTTTTCCTTGAGGCTGTGCTGTGGATCGTCCGCACGGATGCGCCTTGGCGCGACCTTCCGAGAGAGTTCGGGAACTGGAGTTCAAGCGTAAAGCAAACGATCCGGGGGATCGTTTGTAGCGCAGAACAACATTCCGGCGCTTCCGCCGTTGGGTCCAAGCCGATGTATTCAAGAGGATATTCGATGCCCTGAGCGATGAGCCAGACATGGAATACGCGATGATCGATGCGACAATCGTCAAGGTCCACCGTCACGGGATGGGCGCAAAAGGGGGACTCAGAGCCAGGCCATAGGCAAGTCGAAAGGCGGCTGGACGACTAAGATTCTTGCCCTTGTGGACGCGCTCGGCAATCTGGTGCGCTTTGTCCTGATGCCCGCCAACCGCTACGACACGATTGGCGTTGCGCCCTTGATCA
>NZ_JBQTCF010000106.1:0-395 GCF_052379845.1 Roseinatronobacter sp. NSM
CTCGCTGAGACCCAGCGAGGTGTAAAAGCGGACGGCTTGTTCGTTCGCGGTATAGACCTCAAGCGACAGTTCACCCTTGCGAGCTAGTGCACGCGCGAAAAGCTTGCGGCCTGCGCCAAGCCCCTGTCGCTCTGGCGCGATGAAAAGCCAACCTATGGGCCAGACGCTTCCATGGTGATCCGCAGTGCTGTGGGCCGACCCGAGCTGTCAGCAGGCCTCTCATATTTCTTGCAGGCAAGTCGCTCGCACGCCGGCGGGAAATCGGGAACGGCTGGGATATGGGATGGTAATCTCCCCCTTTTTAACGGGGTGCATCGGTAGAATTTACGCAGCCGTTCTCAGTTTCATTGCGGGTGTTATGCCGCCGATGCCCATGTTGGGGCGGTCATTGTTGT
>NZ_JBQTCF010000107.1:0-315 GCF_052379845.1 Roseinatronobacter sp. NSM
GAGCTATGACTGAATCTGGTGTTTTGGGGATTTGAAAGCTGGCGGTGCATCTGGTTGGATTGTCGTTGCGACACAACCCGCCAACCGAAGAGGACGCACCACCATGAACGAGAGTAACATTGTTGAATTTGCGGGTCGAGATGCGATCGCGGACCCATTGACGGAACTTCTGCGCAAAGGTGCGCGTGAATTGCTGCAATCGGCGGTCGAGGCCGAGCTTGAGGTCTTCATGGCACGCTTTCAGGACCGGAAGACAGCCGATGGTCACGCGGCTGTGGTCCGCAACGGCCATCATCCGGAGCGTGCAGTGCAGAC
>NZ_JBQTCF010000108.1:0-303 GCF_052379845.1 Roseinatronobacter sp. NSM
TCAGGCAACAGGGCAGCGGCCTCCAAAAGGACTATCCAGCCAGATCATGGAAACCCTGATTTCGGGAAAGACCATCCATCCACATGCCGGGCCGTAGGCAATTCTGTGCCCCCCGCTCTCCAGAGGCACTCAACTCACCCATCACACCCAAAATCCCCCACCCCCTAAAAAACCAAAATGAACGTTCGAAGGATCTCGAATATGCGCACCCTGTGCGCGCGCCTGCACGCCATCGGACAGATGGCAGGCAGGCGCAAAAGAATGGGACACCCTGAACACGTAAAGGCAACCCCGCTTTTGCAG